>JAQICK010000035.1 GCA_027858595.1 Melioribacteraceae bacterium | reverse complement strand
GATTTTGTTTGTATTACTTATCATACTTATTATAAATTATAAAACTTGGAAAAACATTCAAATAAGTTTTCGAGTCAAAATTCTTATATCATTACTGGTTGTATCTATTATTCCATTAATATTGCTAGCTTCTTATTTCAAACAAATTACCGATGAAAAAAACAGCAATGCAATTAATTACAAACTAGGTAAACGTGCCGACAATGTTGAGGAGTATCTAAATACATATCTAAGCACTTCATCGTTAAATCGCCAGGCAGTTTTTGATAAAGCTACAAGAGACCTTGGAATTAATTATTCTATTTATGGAAATGAAAATTTAATTTATAGTTCGGAGGGCACATACTATCGTATTGAACTTTTACCATTAATTTTAAATCCTAAAGCTTTTCTTGAAATAAACAAATACGGAATGGATGAAGTTATTATAGAAGAGAGTATAGAAAACTATTATTATAATTCTCTCTATCACAAGTACAATATTGCTGGGGAAGAATATATTATTAAGGTCAGTGACCTTTTTAATAATTACCAATTGCCTATGAGTGGAATAGAACTTAATGTGTTTCTCTTCGGAACATACTCGCTCGCCATTATTGTTATTATTATTCTTAGCACTTTGCTTGCAAATCAAATTTCCTCTCCAATTGAAAAACTAACAAAAGCTACACGCTCAGTAAGCCAGGGAGATATGGATATACAATTACAGAATATTCAGAGTGGGGAAGTGAGAGAATTGATTGATGGATTTAATCTGATGGTTCGTGAACTCAAGAAAAATCAAATTGAACTTGCAGAGGTAGAACGAGAATCAGCTTGGCGGGAAATGGCAAAACAAGTAGCTCACGAAATAAAAAATCCATTAACACCTATGAAATTAGCTGTTCAACACTTGGTTGCTGCACATAATGATAAAAGTGAAAAATATAATTCCATTTTTGAAAAAGTTACTTCCACTATTATTAATCAAATTGACATATTAAAAAACATTGCTTCTGAGTTCTCTAGCTTTGCAAAAATGCCTAGCATTAAGGTAGAGGAAATAGATGTTATCGCAATTATAAATGATACTATAGATTTATTTGTTGAAGAGGATTGTTCTATTCAATTAAATTCCAAGAAAGATAAAATACTTATTCAAAGTGATAGAGAGCAGTTTCAAAGAATGATTATTAATCTTGTGCGAAACTCAATACAGGCTGATGGAAAACAAATTATCATCTCAATTTTAGATAGCAGTGAAAAGGTTAAAATACTATTTGCTGATAATGGAAAAGGAATTAAAACTGAAATACTTCCTAATATATTTGATGATAATTTTACTACTAAATAGGCAGGAATGGGCTTAGGGTTGGCGCTATCAAGACGATTCCTTAATCAGACAAATGGAAAAATTACTGTTGAACAGACTTCGCCAAGAGGAACTACAATTAAAATTGAAGTTATAGTAAATGTATAATTTAACAGACTATCAAAAAAAAGCACTTATTCATAGCAAACACATTTCACTTACTGCTAATGCTGGATCTGGCAAAACGTTTGTTCTTGCCCGTAGATTTTTATCAATACTTTTAGAGGAGAATATAGAGTTAAAAAACATTGTTGCAATTACTTTTACCGATAAGGCGGCATCTGAACTTTACAAGAGAATTGCTGATGAAATTGAAACCAGGCTAAAAGAAGCAAAAAATGTTCCTCAAGTTAAGAAGCTTGAGCGATTGAGGCGAGAATTAGTCTCCGCAAAAATTTCAACTATCCATTCTTTTTGCACAGAAATATTAAAGGAATTTCCTACTGAAGCAGGAATTGATGCTAACTTTATTCCAATAGATCAAAGAATTTCGGACGAACTTATTATATCTTCTATTGATGAAGTAATTCAAAATTCCATTAGGAAGAATGATGATTTAATTAATTATGTCAAGAGTAATATTCGGCTTCTTGGTTCCCCCAAAATATTGCAGTTAGTTTTAAAGAAAATGATATCAAAGAGAAATGATGTTGAGAAAGTTTCTCAAACAATATATTCAAAAGGGGAAAAGGAGACAGCACTAATATTTAGAGAAAATTTTGAATTCTATTACAAAGTAATTTTTATTGAAAAAAACGAACTTTTTCTCAATGCTGTGAAAGAAGTTATAGATAGAGCTAAATCAATTAAGCATGAAAATGAAATTGTTGTCAGTGTAGAAAAATTATTATCTTCTTTGCCAAGCGACGATGCATTTAAAACGATTAGAATAATTAATGGTTTGTTCTCAGAAATTTTAACACAGTCTGGAACTGTTAAGGTTACTGGCTTCATCCCTAAAAAAAGCAGAGAGGGTATTCACAATCAGATTGGCTTCATCGAAGATTTTTATTCTGAATTTAAAATTATTGATTATACAGAAGATTTTCAGAATGCTGAATTAGATCTTGCAAAATATGGGTATGATATACTGAAGTTGTGGGAACCAATTTTGCAGAAGTATAATCAGAAAAAGAAGCAGAAAGGGTTTCTAGATTTTGAAGACTTGCTTCTCCTTTCAGAAAAATTGGTACAGCGTGATGATGTGAAATCGTATTTGTCTGCTAGATATGAATATTTTATGATTGATGAATATCAGGACACAAATGAAACACAGTATAATATTTTTATTCCAATTTTGGATTATTTAAAACGAGGAAACCTTTTTGTTGTTGGCGATGAGAAGCAAAGTATATATATGTTTCGTGGTGCAGATTTGCAAATTTTCAATAAAACTAAGGAAGTAATTAAAGAAGCAAATGATGAAAGCAGTCTGCTTCAGCTACCGCACAGTTTTCGTTTGTCTAAGGAATTAACGCTTTTTACAAATAAAGTTTTTGGAAAACTTTTCTCTAATCCTAATCTTATGTTTAATGAAGTTAAATATGATGAATTAATTTTTGCTAAAACGGAGGAAACAGAAAGCAAGATAGAATTTTTAATTTCAGATGGAACTGATGAATCAGATAGTGAAGTAATACTCGTAGCTAAAAAAATATTAGAGCTAGTTGAAAACTGGAAAGTAGAATTCAAAGATATAGCAGTACTTTCGCGCAGAAGAAAAACGTTTGCCGAGCTTGAAAGAGAATTGCAAAATTACCAAATACCTTATCAAATCTATGGTGGTAAAGGGTTTTATCAACGCCAAGAAATTTATGATGTTTACAATTATCTTAATTTTTTACTAAATCCTAAAAGTGATGAAGCCCTGATTGCTATTTTACGCTCACCGTTTTTTATGTTGTCAGATAGAATTCTTTTTCAAATCTCCAATATTCAAGGGGAATCATTATACGATAAACTGCTGAAGTTTAGCGTACAGAATGAAGAGTTGCTAGAAGTTACACAACAACTTAGTCTTGGCATTCAGAATGCAAAATGGAAACAACTTTCTGTCTTAATTCGAGAAATGCTCCAAGAATCTGGTTATTGGGCAAAAGTCGCTTCGCTTAGAAACAGAACACAAATATTTGCTAATCTAGATAAGCTTATTAATACAGCGACTTCCTTTATGGATAAAGGCTCCACAACGCTTTTCGATTTTGTCTCGTACTTAAAGGAGGCTATCAATAAAACCGAAGATGAAAGCCAAGCTGTGATATCTGTAGATGATGAAAATGTTAAATTGATGACAATACACGCATCTAAGGGTTTGGAGTTTCCTGTTGTAATCTTAATTGATACAAATAGCCGGGGACTCGACGATAGAGTAAAATCGAAAAGTATAAGTGTTGATAAAGATTTTGGAATACTAACTAAAACGGCAAATGAAAGCTATCTAGAAACAAATATTACTGCCCCAATTGTTGGAATGTATAATTACATAAATCTTAAGAAAAGCCAAGCCGAGTTAAAAAGACTATTATATGTTGCTGTAACTAGGGCTGAAAATTTTCTTTTTATCTCAACGTCTCTGAAAGCCAACGCAAAACCAGCCTCCGCTTCTTTTCTTTCTCTGTTTCAACATGGATTAAATATTGAAGAATTTGTTGGGAGAAAAAATCTTAGTGGAAGTATCACATATATGCACGAAGAAGAAAAAGGATTTGTCAATTCTACGAAAGAAGTTAGTTTAGAAATTCCATTTATAAATCAGATTGAAATAGATACTCAAAATGTTGACGAAGAGGAAAGTGATATCCATAATAACAATTTTAATATTCAAATAAATTCAATAAGTGATATTAAACAGAATGAAATAATTTCAGCAAGTAAAATTTCAGTTTATAATCAGTGTCCGCTAAAATATAATTTAGTTTATGATCTCGGCTATACTTCACTATTTTATAAAGAGAAAGATGAAAATCTTTTTGATGATTTTAGCAAAGAGGATGATAATTTGTCAACTAGTTTACCCGCGAATATCCAAGGAAGTATAATTCATCAGATCTTGGAAGAAGAAGTTGCGGAGGATAAATTAGAGGATAGAGTGAGCCAGTTACTCTTGTTAAACAATGACAATTTTAATAACGCAGAAATGAATAGAATAAAACACATAATAGTAAATATGGTGGTGAATTATTATAATTCTGATAC
>JAQICK010000166.1 GCA_027858595.1 Melioribacteraceae bacterium | reverse complement strand
GCTAATTTCAGTTTTGCTGTTTCTATCTGCAACAATATTTCCACAAAACCAAGTTTTTTCAACGGTGGCATTAATGTCAACTCCTTCAAATGGAGAATATTTGCCTTTGCTGTGCATATTGGACGATGTGATTGTTTCGCTATTCCACAAGTTAACTAATGCAAAATCCCCATCAATTATGTCTTGATTCGTTTCATCATGTACAAAATATTTTTCCCCAAACAAATTTTTTTTCTCATTGGTGTTAATATCTTTCCACTCAACTGGGTCCGAAATAAATCGAATTTCAGAAATTGAATTATTGAAATACACCTCTGCAAGTCTAAGTTTGTTAGTACCTACAGAGATGAATATGTTTTTAATAATATTTAATTCAGAGTTTAGCAAATTTATTTTTTTGCTACTCTTGCATTGAATTCATCAATTAGTCTATCCCACTCTGGCACTATGTTAAAACGTTCTGGCCAATAATTTTCATCATACCATTGGGCATTTAATTCTTCAACAGTTTTACCTTGTTGTTCAATCCATGTAAAATATTTCAAATTATGAATCGCTTTTTTGTCTTGATATGTTAATTCTTTAAAATGATCAATGCTCAATCTCTTCAATGACGATTCAAAAACTTTAGCTGCATCCATTTTTGTGAATGAACCGTTAGTTATATTCATCTCTTCCAATCTTGACTGATACATTTCAGCAGAGTCAGTAAAGATTGTAAAAATCACATCATTGTCATTATATTCGAAATTTTTAGCAAGTTTAATTGAACTTAAAATATTAGCAATTCCTGATATTCCATGAAGAGATAATTGCTCAATAGTATTTTTATCAACTCCAACGCTGGCAAGATAATCGTGGCCTTCTTTTTCATTAAAAAGTCTTAACAGACGCATTGCATCTTCATCGTCAATTGCAGAAACGGCATCGGTGTTTTTTGCATTGTGAACCCAAGGAACATGCTTGTCGCCAATGCCTTCAATTCTGTGTCCACCAAATCCATTATTTAGAAGTGTTGGGCACTGAAGTGCTTCAGAGGCAACAACTTTTAAGTCATTAGTAATTGTTCTTAAATAATCACCAGCTGCAATAGTTCCTGCAGAACCAGTTGCACTAACGTAACCACTAATTCTTTGGTCACCAGTATTAATTTTATTAAAAAGATCTTCAATTGTGTAACCGGTAATTTCATAGTGCCAAATTGAATTTGCAAATTGGTCAAATTGATTAAAGATTAAATACTTATCACTTTCGGCAACCAGCTCGTGGCATTTGTCGTAAATTTCTTTAACGTTACTCTCACAACCTGGAGTAGCATATACTTCATCTGTTCTTTCGCGAAGCCAATCGAAACGCTCTTTGCTCATTTCTTCTGGAAGAATTGCAACAGAGTGAACTCCTAATAGATTGGAATTAAAAACACCACCGCGGCAGTAGTTACCAGTTGATGGCCAAACGGCTTTGTGATAATCAGGATTAAATCTACCAGTTACCATATATGGTGCTAAGCACCCATAAGTTGCACCAACCTTGTGTGCACCAGTCGGGAAGTGTTTTCCTACCAAACCAACTATTCGTGCATTAACGCCAGTAATTTCTTTTGGTATTTCGAAATAATTAATATCTCCAATTCCACCAGTTGTAGGATTATTTCTCCAGTTAATTCTAAAAAGATTTAATGGATGTGTTTCTTGTATATCAATATCTTTAAGTTTTTTTTTTATTTCATCTGAAATTCTATTTGGGTGTTTTAGTTGGCTAAAAGTAGGTAAAAGTATTTCTTTTTCTTTACAGCGTTCAACAGTTTTTGTTAGAAAATCTTCATTCTCAATATTCCATGACCAGTTCATTCAATAACCTTATAATGTTCAAAAAATCGGGGAACTAATATACTATAAAAAAATCAACTTAGCATCAAATCAATTTGATGACAGCGATTCGGGGCAAATTGTTTTCACTTCTTAAACCGGTGAACCGGTTGACAGTACAGCTAGGTTGTTATTAACCAATGACTTAAGTCATTGGTTAATGAAATAACGAGTATAAGTACAACCAGTTTACTGGTTTTTATTCCTTTACATAACAAGAAAAATATTTTTGGGACTACTTTGAAACATTTATTTTTAACCAACTTAAATTTGACCCCGAATTACTGTTTGATGAACGCTTTCGGATAATTATGAAAGAGACTTATTAGTTTTAAACTAATAATTGCTTTTAACAAAAGTAGTCCTTAATTTTTAAAATGAATTATCATATTTTTAGAAAATAAAAGGAATGGACTATAGAAAATAAATCTACAATTTTAACATCATCAGTTCTTGTTATTAAATTCCTTGGATTTATCTTACCATTTCCGCCCTCTAAAATGGAGAAACATAAGTATGAAGCATTTTAAAATTGCTGTTGCCATTTTCTATTTAATCACAACATCTTTGTTTGCCGGTACAACAGGTAAAATTTCTGGACGTATTACAGACGCTACAACTGGTGAACCTCTTCCATTTGCTAATATTATTTTGATGGGAACCACAATGGGTGCTGCATCGGATTTTGATGGATATTTTAATATTCTAAATGTTCCTCC
>JAQICK010000196.1 GCA_027858595.1 Melioribacteraceae bacterium | reverse complement strand
AAATTTGATTTTTTAAACATAAGTTCTCATCCGTGTTGAATTGCAATGAGAATCTCTGCTTGGTTTTGCTATGGCTGATACTCCGTTAAGAATCTTCTCTCTAGGTTGGATTTGTTTGGATGGAATTTCCGGCTAAGTTCTAAGTAAGTCAGCAATATATTTTATATCTTTATTTCATAGAAAGACATAAAAAGAGATACTTATGGAACCAACCGAACAAATACAGATGCTATTTTCCGAACTACCAAGTTCATCACAGAGTGAGTTGTTAGAGAGTTTGTTGCAAGATCATGAGTTACGAGGAGAAATATTACAAGAGACCTCGGCTGATATATCCTCCCAAAGGAAAAACAAACCATGTCCCCATTGCAGAAGCAAGAAAGTTTATAAGCGAGGGAAAAAAAGAGACGTTCAAATGTACCAATGCAATGAATGCAAAAAGTGGTATAGTGAAACAAGCGGAACCCCATTATACGATATAAAACTTAAATCAAAATGGCAATCATATTTACGATGTATGGAACAAGGAATGCCAATAAAGAAAATAGCGAAGGAACTTCATATCAGCATTCAAACTAGCTTTGATTGGCGACATAAAATATTAAGTTCATTAGAGCAATTTGAACCAAAAAGTTTATCAGATGAAGTAGAATGTGATGAATTGGAGCTTCCCTTGAACAATAAAGGTAGTAAAACACTTGAAATAGAGCCAAGGAAAAGAGGAAGTGATTTTAAGCGTAACACAGAGAAAAAAGATATTACAGTAGTACAAGTTGTAACTGCTGTTGAACGAACTGGGAATAAATATCTAAAAGCAGTTGAATCAAAACGATTAAGCAAAGAAGAAATTGCAAGTGTTTTTGAAGGAAAGTTATCAGAGAATGCTACATTGATAACAGACAAACATCCATCATACAGAGCATTTGCAAAGGATAATCCTTCAATAAAACATAAACGATTATTAGCTAAAGAGCATGTTGATAAAAATGATAAAACAATTCATTTGCAGAAGGTTAATAATGTGCATTCACAACTCAGAAAGTTTTTAAGTCCTTTTAATGGAGTAAGTTCAAAATATTTGCAAAATTATCTTAATTGGTATGCGTATGCTGATAAAATAAAAACGAACAAAGAAACCATTAAGCAATGGGTAGTAGCAATAATGTTATCAGACCAAGCTTATCATATATTTGCACTATTTAAACAAAATGCTGTCATAATTAGAACTTAGCCGTAAATACTAACCAGAGAAATAAGAGCCACAACACCACTATTCACAATAATTGGAATAGTAATAATTTCTTTAGGTTTAGCATTGCCAGCAGTTGTTTGGAAATTAAAAATGGTTTCTTCAGGAATATCCCGCAAATAATAAATGTTTTTATTAGCAATTGCATTGCCAAATTCACCCTCTGGGTTTTGAGAATTAAAAGGCTTAAGTAATTCTTTGTTGGCAGCAACAGATGCAAAATGCTCATATTCAGATGTTATTTCATTAAGAATATAAAATGTACTCATACTGGCACCAGTAATTTCTATCATTTTTTTTAGCATTTCTTCACCAAATTCTTGCATTGAAGAAAGCCCAATCATTGCAGATGAGATATCAGAAACCCCGTTTTTTATAGCATTCTCGGATGAAATTGAAATAGCCATTTCTCGTGTTGATTCTGCAAGGGAGCCAATTTCATCATTAGTTGTTGTTGTTGTTATTTGTGCAGAATAATCACCGCCTTTAATTTTATTTGCAGCTCTGCTCAATTCAACAATAGGATTTGAAATAGAATTACTGATGTAGAAGGCAATTAAAAAAATTAGACCCGTAACAATAACAAAAACAATTACAAAGTTATTTACTAGCGCCCTAATAGGAGCATTCAATTCCGAAAGGTCTTGTTTACAAACAAACCCCCAACTGGTTTCGGCTATATAAGTATAAGCAACAAGAATTTCTTCACCTCGATAATCAGTAGTAGTCGTTATCCCAGTTTTACCCTGTATAGCATTAAGAACAGGTTCTGCATTTATTTGAAGATTTAATGGAGCATTTTCGTACCAACGGAGTTCATTTAATGCCAAACCATCTTTATTCACTATCAATGTTTCGCCTGTCTTTCCTAATCCAGTCCTATCCAACAGTATTTTATAAAGAGAATTTTTTAAGTCAACTTGAGCAACTAATATAGCTATAATATGCCGCTCATCTTTATTAGTTGAGAAAATTGGTATGGAAAAAGTCATTAAAAAATCATTTATTTCTTTTGAATAGTGAATATCTTTGATGAATAATTCCTCTGTCCGCATCGGTTCTGTAAAAAAAGAATTTTCTGATTTATCTAACCCTAAAGTATTATTCTTTGTTGATATTTTAACAATTCCGGATCTAGCATCAACAAGAAAAAGGTTAGAGTACGATGTATAGTTTGTTAAATAGCGATTAAGAATTCTCTTACTATTATTAGCAGTTTTATTATCATATAAGTCCAAATAGCTCTCAACTATAACACCATCTAGTTCAGTAAACTCATTATCAGTAGATATGGATTCCAAATCACTCATTCTTTCATCTATCCACATGTGTAGCGCTTCAACTTTCAAATCACGAATAGCCGTAAGTTTATCGAACGTACTAGCACTTATTGCATCAACTCGTTGATTATAGATAATTGTCATAACTATTAATAGTGGCAATATTGCAGTTATTAAAAGCCAAAAAGTTATTTTTGATTTTATGCTATCGAACTGTAATTTTTTCATTTTTTGTAACTCCAAGTATATTTTAAATCCATATCTTTAAACCTATAATCATTAAGACTATTTTCCCTCTAAAACTTTAATTCTTTTCTGAAGATCTCTTATTGTTAATTCTCTTCCAACAAAAACTTTCATAGAATTATTTAGCTCTTTGTTTTTCTCGTCTAATTCTTTTGTACGTTCGTTTACAAGTTCTTCCAAATGTTTCTGATGGTTTATTAGTTCCTCTTCTGCACGTTTTTGTTCAGTGATGTCGTTAAATGAAATAGTTACATATTTTATGTTATTGTTATTAAAAACAAGTGAAGCATTGACATTTACCCAGGTGATATATTTTCTGTTGGGATGCTTTATGCCAATAATGTATTCTGAAAAAGAGTTCATTAATTTAAGTGCCTTGTTTACCGGATATTCTTCAAGAGGCATATCTATACCATCGTTTCTTACAAATCTCCAATGAGGGCTAATTGCCTTTTTCCCTTGCATTTGTTCATGACTAATTCCCATAATTTCGCTTGCCCTAGGGTTGCTAAATATTATACTAGTATCCGGGGCATGAAGAACAACCCCAGTTCCTAAACTGTCCATTAAATTAAAATACTTTTCGTTACTATCTATTAGTTCTTCCTCAGCTTTTTTACGGTCAGTAATATCGTTTATAGAAGTTAGGAAGTATTCTGGCCGATTATTTTTATCTCTTTTTAATGCGGTTGTAACTTCTGTCCAAATTAGGTTCCCATTTTTATGAATATACCGTTTTTCGTAATTTGCATTTGTTACTTTACCATCAAGTAAAGATTTAACAATGTCAGAACTTTTCTGTATATCATCCGGATGTGTTATTTCCTGCCATTTTTTTGCTTTGAGTTCATCTAAAGAGTAGCCAAGTATTTCAGAGAATGCTTTATTAATTTTTAAACTTCCGTCAATGCTGGTTATTGATATCCCGAGAGGAGATAATTCGAAAAGACTTCTGAATTTATCTTCGCTTTCTTTTAATGTTGTATTCAATTCAATTTGTTCAATTCTCTGTTGAGTCATTTCGCTAATTAGAAGTGTCACGTCAAGCAAAAACTCCATTGCAGTTTTAACTTTTTCCTTTGAAACAACAGGAACTTTTTCCAAAGCTTTTAAATAAGTATCATTTTTGAATTCATATTTTTCAGCTTGTTCTCTGAAAAAATCCATGTCTGGTTCTTCAAAAAAGAATTGTCCGGAAAACTAATTGGCAACATGTTCATCATTAATGATTATTGGAACAGCAACATCTACCAATCCATTTAAACATTTATAGAAATGATATTTTTCTCCTTCGGCCATTTTTCCTGCTAACTCGGTATCGCTTATGGTACATTTTTTTGCAGTTTCTGGGTTTACCCGGTGAAATTCTGTGCAGATTTGTCTCCATCCCGATTTTGACAATACATTTCCTTCAAGATCTAATATAGCAGTTACAAACCCCGTTGTTTTGTTAAAACCCTCGAGCAATAAGTTGATCCTTTTAAAATCGATAAAATCTCTTAGTTTAGTTTTCATAAATAACTCAATGTTTTTTATATAAATGTATGTAATTGTTTTCAGTTTCAAAATATGGAGTAAAACCAGGGAGCAACTTTTCTACTTTGCCAAGTATTAAATAACCACCATTTGCAATGGAACGAGTAATGTTATTAAAAATTTTTTCTTGTGTTGGCCGGTTATAATAAATTAATAAATTTCTACAAAAAACAATATCAAAATCTCCGAAAATGCTTTGGTTCGGAGAAAATTGTTTGTTGTTAAGGATAACATATTTTGAAAAGGAGACCATATTTTTAATATCCTCTGACAAGAGAAATTTTCCGTTTTCTTCACTAAAATATTTTTTAAGTAAACCATGTTTTACATTATCAACTTGCTCAATGCTATACACACCTTTATTTGCTTTAGCTAATGAACTGGAGTCAATGTCAGTAGCAAATAAATTGAGTTCAATATTCAAGTCGTTTTTTTTAATAAATTCGTTAATAATAATTGCAATTGAATAAGGTTCTTCACCACTTGCACAACCCACAGACCAGATTCTTAAATTTTTCACATGGTTATTGGATTGTTTTGTTAACATTCTAGGAAGTAAAATATTGGTAACATATTCAAACAATAAAGGGTTTCTAAAAAATTTAGAATAATTAATTAAAAAGGCATTTATAAGTTCATCCAATTCATCATCAGAATTAGTTAAATAATTAAAATATTCTTCAGTTGATTTAATTTTAAGCTGAGTTATACGCCAGTTTAAACGTCGGGTTATTAAGGAGGGTTGTAGATTATTAATATCGAAGTTTCTCTTTTCACGAAGAAAAGAGGCAATTGACATGAAAATATTTTGATTTAATTCATACATAATTATTATAACTCAAGTTAAATGCAATATAAGAAATATTTTTTTGAAATTTTGGAACTTAGCAAGATTTTGATTTTGTGCCAAATTCACAACAATGGTTCACTGGTCAGACAATTAACATTTCCGCACCTCTTATCCAATTTACACATATATTTTGCTTATCTTTGCTTTTGCCTTTTAATAAAGTTTTATGAAACGAGCATAATAGATTTTTCTCACACAAGGGAATGACTAAAATGCGAGTTCCATGTGGCCAAAACATAAAATTATATACACATGAACCGATTATTTACACTTAATAAATATTTTAAACGAAATAAAGGAAGACTCTCACTTGGTGTTCTCTTTATTCTAATTTCCGATTTCACGCAAGTCTTTATCCCTTTGATGTTAAAGGATAGTATTGACGCACTACAAGCAAATGCCAGTAGTGATTTAATAATCCGTTATGCAATTATTATTTTTGCACTCGCAGTGGTTAGTGGGTTTTTTAGATATATGATTCGCCAAACAATTATTGTTGTTTCAAGAAAAATTGAATTTGACTTGCGACAAGATTTTTGGACTCATCTGCTTAAGCTTTCACATCGCTATTTTCAAAACACATCAACCGGAAACATAATGGCACATGCAACAAACGATATTGCTGCCGTGCGTATGTATGTTGGGCCTGCGGTGATGTATTCAATTGATACAGCAATAAAATTTTTAATTGTTATTACAATTATGTTGTCAATAAATCCAACATTGACTGCTATAATCTTGTTGCCACTTCCCATATTATCTTTTTTTGTTTACAAGTTGAGTAAAAAGATTCACAAAAAATTTACACTCATCCAAGAAACGTTTTCTGATATTACAACAATGGCACAAGAAAATTTTTCTGGAATAAGAATTATAAAATCATACGTGCGAGAAGCCTTTGAAATAGAAAAGTTTGCAAAGGAGAGTTCAGAATATCGTAAGCGAAATATGGATAAAATAAAAATCCAGGCTTTCTTTATGCCATTGCTCTTTCTAATTACCGGCACCTCAATAATTCTGCTAATATTAATTGGCGGAAATATGGTTATTGATAATCAACTAACACTTGGTGATATAGCTGCATTTCTCTTTTTTCTTGGAATGTTAATTTGGCCAACTATTGCATTCGGGTGGGTTGCAAATATTGTTCAACAAGCAGACGCCAGCTTAAAAAGATTACACACAATTTATGACGAGAAAATCGAGGTAAAAGAGAGCAAGGAAACAGATAAGTCAATTGAGGAAATTGAGGGATCAATAAAGTTTGAAAAAGTTTCCTTCAAATATGGGGATGAGCTGCCAGATATTTTAACAAATGTAACCCTTGAAATTCCCAAAGGCTCAACCCTTGCTATTGTTGGTCATACAGGTGTTGGAAAAACAAGTATGATTAATTTGGTCTCACGTTTGTTTGATGTAACTTCTGGAAATATTTTTATTGATGGTAAAAACATTAAATCAATTCCATTAAATGTTTTAAGAAAAAACATTGGAATGGTTCCTCAAGAAACATTCCTTTTTTCCGACACATTAGAAAACAACATCCTTTACGGTGTTGAAAACAAAAACAAAGAATTATTAAATAAGGTTGCAAATATCTCACAACTGGATAAAGACGTTAATCAGTTTTCCGAGAAATACAATACTGTTTTGGGTGAACGTGGCATTACGCTATCGGGAGGACAAAAGCAAAGAACATCAATTGCTCGTGCTTTGGCAATAAATCCAAAAATATTAATTCTTGATGATAGCTTCTCGGCTGTTGATACAAAAACAGAAGAAGAAATTTTAATTAAGTTAAAAGAATTTATGAAAGATAGAACCAGCATAATTATAAGTCATAGAATTTCAACCGTGAAAGATGCCGATAATATTATTGTTTTAGATAATGGTGTTATCGCAGAACAAGGCAAACATAATGAACTAATAGATGTAGGTGGAATTTATTACGACATCCACTACAAACAATTATTAGAAGATGAGTTGCAACGTGAGGGGTAGCGGAGGAAATAATAGTGCAAAAAGTCAAAATCCTGATGACGAGATTTTAGGAAAAGCTTACGATTCAAAATTAATGAAGCGGTTGCTGAGCTATGTAAAGCCGTATAAAAAGTATGTGGTTGCTGCAATATTTGTAAATATTGTTGTTGCTGCGTTGGGGGCAATACGTCCGTATTTAACAAAAATTGCCATTGATGATTATATTGTAAATAGTAATTATGATGGCTTGGTTACTATCTCTGCAATTCTCTTTGGCACTTTAATATTCCAAGCTATTGCTCAATACTTTCTTACATACTACACTCAGCTGATGGGGCAAAACATAATTTATGATTTGCGCGTTAAGCTCTTTGCTCATGTTCAAAAGTTAGCTTTAAAGTATTTTGATAAAACTCCTATTGGTCGCATTGTTACAAGGGTTACTAACGATGTAGAATCTTTGAATGAATTATTTGCTTCTGGAATTGTAATGATTTTCAGTGATATATTTATAATCATTTGGATTTTAATTTTCATGTTTGCAATGGAATGGGAATTAACTCTTGTTTCGCTTTCTGTTCTTCCATTTTTAATTTATGCCACCTTCCTTTTTCGTCGCAAAGTTCGGGAGTCATACAGAGATGTTCGTTTTCAGCTTGCTCGTTTAAACTCATACATGCAAGAACACATTACTGGAATGAGTATAATTCAATTATTTTCAAAGGAGAAAAAAGAAAAGACAAATTTTGCCGAGATAAATGATGCTCACAAAATTGCAAATATTAATTCCATTTTTTATTTCGCAGTGTTTTTCCCAATTGTAGAAATGCTAAGTTCTGGAGCTGTAGCCTTAATTATTTGGTATGGTGGTGGAAATGTAATTCAAGGAACAATGACAATCGGTGTTCTCTTTGCATTTATTCAATACACTGAAATGTTTTTCCGTCCAATACGTGATTTATCAGAAAAGTATAATATTATGCAAACCGCCATGGCGTCTTCGGAAAGAATATTTAAGCTACTTGATAATGATACAATAATTGAAAATCCTACAAGTCCAAAAGCCATAAATAATTTTACTGGCAATGTTGATTTCAAAAATGTTTGGTTTGCATACAACAAAGAAGAGTATGTGCTGAAAGATATTTCATTCAGCGTTAATACTGGTGAAACCGTTGCTATTGTTGGTGCAACTGGTGCAGGAAAGTCGAGCATAATTAATTTGCTTAATAGATTTTACGATGTCAACAAAGGTAGCATTCTTGTTGATGGAATTGACATACGCGATATATCAAAAGAGGATTTAAGAAATCACATATCAATTGTTTTGCAAGATGTTTTTCTTTTCTCTGGAACAATAGCTTCTAACATTAACCTTGGTGATTCATCTATCACTGAAGAACAAATTATTAATGCCTCAAAAACCGTTGGTGCTCATGGCTTTATTTCTAAGCTGCCAGAAAAATATAATGCAGTAGTAAAAGAGAAAGGAGCAACATTAAGTGTAGGACAAAAGCAGCTAATCTCCTTTGCGCGTGCGTTGGCTTTTAATCCACAAATATTAATTTTGGATGAGGCAACATCAAGCGTTGATACTGAAACGGAAATTCTTATTCAAAAAGCTATTGAAAAACTTTTGAAAGGAAGAACCTCAATAGTAATAGCACATCGCTTATCAACTATTCAAAACTCCGATAAAATAATTGTGTTACACAAAGGTGAAATCAAAGAAGTTGGAACTCACCAACAACTGCTGAGTAAAAAGGGAATTTATTTTAAACTTTATCAGTTGCAGTATAAAGATCAGGAAGTGAAGTAATAAATTGTTTTGAGATGTTATGCTAAAGCAAAAGCACGTCATTTCGAACGGATGTGAGAAATCCCCCATACCCCTAAGATTTCTCACCCACAAAGCGGGTTCGAAATGACATTCCCCTAATTTAAGTAAACTCATTTAAACACTTTATTCACAATAGTTAGCACTTTTAATTATCAAATAAACTTTTCTTACCATTTAACTTTTGAAAACCGTAATTTTTATACGTTAAAATAATATGCAATTAAGAATTAAATAAAATTTTTGAACGACTTTAAAATATCGGAGTATTTTATGTCTACAAGTTTTATGACAATTCAACGTCACATTTTAGAAGAAGAGAAAAAACATCCCAAAGCTACAGGAGAGCTATCGGCACTCCTTTCTGATTTAGCACTTGCTGCAAAAGTTATTTCATTAGAAGTAAACAAAGCTGGACTTGTTGATATTCTTGGTTACACAGGCGATGAGAACGTTCAGGGCGAAGAAGTTAAAAAACTTGACATCTTCTCTCACGACATGATGATACATGCTATGAATCACGGTGGGCATCTGGCGGTGATGGCTTCTGAAGAAGAGGCAAATATCATCCACATTCCTGATCGCCATCATATTGGAAAATACGTTATGCTTTTTGATCCGCTTGATGGCTCATCCAACATTGATGCAAATGTTTCTGTGGGAACAATCTTCTCTGTTTACAAGAGAATATCACCCGATGGAACTCCTGGCACAGTTGAGGATTGCCTTCAGCCAGGTCACAAGCAAGTTGCAGCAGGATATGTCTTATATGGTTCGAGCACAATTATGGTTTACACTGTTGGCGATGGAACACACGGCTTTACTCTTGATCCTGCATTTGGAGAGTTTTTACTTTCACATCCAAATATTAAAATTCCAGAAAAAGCTAAAATCTATAGTTTGAATGAAGGCAACTATAAATATTGGCGACCTGGTTTAAAAGAGTATATCAAATATCTTCAAGATGCCGATGATAGAGGGCGTGAGCCGTATTCATCTCGTTACATTGGTTCTATGGTTGCCGATATTCATCGAAACATGTTATATGGTGGAATTTTTATGTATCCAGCAGATAATAAAAACCCGAATGGAAAATTACGACTACTCTACGAATGCAACCCAATGGCCTTTTTAGTAGAGCAAGGTGGCGGACGTGCTATTGATGGGCGTGGAAATAGAATTATGGAGTTAAAACCTACAAGCCTGCACCAGCGTGTTCCCATTTATATTGGAAGTAAAGAAGCAGTAAATATGGCTGAAAAATTTATTGGTGAAGAAGAGTAAATGACAAAACACATAGCTATACTGCGAGGGATAAATGTAGGTGGAAAAAGAAAAATTCTGATGGCAGATTTGAAGCAATTATTCAAAGACTTAAATTTTTCTGATGTTACAACATACATCCAAAGTGGAAATGTAATTTTTAGTTCGAAGAAATCAGAAGATACTCTGAGCCTTGCGAATAAAATAGAAAAATCAATTTCTAAAAATTATGATTGCACAGTTCCTGTCATTGTTAGAACAGCAGATGAAATAGAAAATGCAATTTTGAAAAACCCATTTATAAAGGGAGAAGAAACGAATATAGAAAGACTTCATTTAACATTTTTAAAAGACATTCCAGAAACTGAAAAATTGGAAAAGATTAAAACTTATAATTACTCACCAGACCTTTTTGAAATAATTGATAGAGATGTTTTTGTTTATTGTTCTGGCAAGTATCACAATTCTAAATTGACTAATAATTTTTTTGAAAATAAATTAAAAATTTCTGCTACTACACGAAATTGGAAAACTGTTTTGAAACTTTCACAATTATCTAAAACTGAGCAAAAAGCATAAAATGGAAAATGAATATCTACGACATACTTTATCAACTATAGAATATAGGCTTCAGAAAATTTTAGAAAATACGGTAATGGGTTTTGGAAATTTTAGCTTATCTCATGGAAGCAGAACTCCAAATGAAATTATTAACCACATGTATCATGTATTAAGTGCTACAAGAATCTATCTTCTGACGGAGAAACACAATAAAGAACTTCCAGAAAAACTTAGTTTTGAATTAGAAATTGACAGATTCAATTTGGAACTCAAAAATATTGACTCCGTTCTTGCGGAGAAAGACCTTGGAATAGATTATACAAAAAGATTGCTGCAAGGACCATTTTCTGATATTCTAACCCACGTTGGGCAAATTGCAATGCTTAGTCGATTATTTGGAAACCCAATTAAGGGCGAAGATTTTTCTTCCGCTTTTATATCCACTGGAATATATTGAGAGTGGTCTTTTAGATAGAACTCCAGAAATCCACTGACTAAAGCTGGTCTTATGTTTTCAAATACATTCACAAAATTAATTAGCAATGTAAAAATATCTATCGTATGTTTACGATTAGAAATGAAAAAAACAATAGAAAATATTAGTTACAGGAAAAGCACAGAAGAGTTAGCTGGTTTAGCTAAAGCACTCGGGCACCCAACACGTATTGCAATATTGAAGCATCTCGAAAATCAATCATGTTGCTTTACTGGAGATTTGGTGGATGTATTTCCATTGGCGCAATCAACCATTTCTCAGCATTTGAAGGAGTTAAAAAATGCTGGTTTAATTCAAGGAGAGTTAAAACCACCAAAGATAAAATATTGTATACATCAAGAAAACTGGAACAAAGCAAAATTATTATTTGAAGAGCTTTTTAACTCACAAAGTTCTATTAAAATAGAAAAATGTGGCTAAGTTCTAATAATGTCAGCAAATAATTCTATTTTATTTGCTCAGTATATTTTCAATGTCATTTCGAAATGAGCTTGTTTTGTAGC
>JAQICK010000319.1 GCA_027858595.1 Melioribacteraceae bacterium | reverse complement strand
CGCTACAAAACAAGCTCATTTCGAAATGACATTGAAAATATACTGAGCAAATAAAATAGAATTATTTGCTGACATTATTAGAACTTAGCCGTATGTTCTAAGGCTGGAGTTCCATTTATGAAGTTGTAATTAATTCTACGTGGTTCCGCGTGCTAAAAATTAATCCCGAATACAAATCTCGCCAATATTTTATTCCATAAATATTACCATCAAATTATTAAGTCCCTAAATTTGGAAGCAAGTAGAATCCCATCCAAAATAGAAAAGAATAATTGTTGTTATAATTACTGTAAAATTAGAAACTATGAAACTTATTTTTAAAAAGACCCAAACTCGTTCATCAATAAATTTGAATGCAATAATATTTATATTATTGAAATAAACTAAAAGTTTTCTTGTAAAGAATGCACCCAAAATTGGTCCGAAATTGTTTTAATATTGCTCAATTATTTATATTTTTACAGTGCAAAACAATTTTTACTAGTTTGGAAAATTATTAAGTATAAATGATTAAAATGAATATAAATGATAACTTAAAAGACCACATTCTTGAATCGATTGGTGAAGGTGTTTTCACGGTTGATAAAGATTTTAGAATAATTTTTTTCAATAAAGCTGCAGAAAGAATAACTGGACACGATAGAGAGCATGTTGTTGGGCAATTCTGCAAACATGTATTTAAATCAAAGCTTTGTTTTACCGAGTGCCCAATTGCCTTAGCGATAAAATCAGAAAGAACTATTTACGATTTTGAATCAAACATTAACACAAAAGAGTCTGGATACATACCAATTAAATTAAACTCTGCTGTTCTTTATAATGAAAATAAAGAACCAAATGGTGGAATAATTTCTTTTCGTGATATTTCGGAATTAGCTGGATTAAAAAAATGTTTGTCGGATGAGACCAATTTTCACAGAGTAATTGGTCATAGCAAACAAATGCTCGAAATATTTCAACTAATTCGTGAATTGTCTGAATCTAAAGCTCCTGTTTTTATTTCAGGTGAATCTGGAACTGGAAAAGAGATGATTGCTAATGCAATTCAAAAAACAAATAATAGAAAAGATGATGCTTTTATTAAAGTAAATTGTGCTGTTTTTCCTGAAAATTTATTAGCAAGTGAACTTTTCGGACATGTGAAAGGTGCATTTACCGATGCAATTAAAGATAGACCTGGCAGATTTGAGCTTGCAGATAATGGGACAATATTTTTGGATGAAGTAGCTGAAATGCCAGCTCAAATGCAACTTCAATTGTTACGCGTGCTTCAGGAAGGTACTTTTGAAAGAGTAGGCGAGTCAAGGACACGTAATGTTGATGTAAGAGTTATTGCAGCAACCAATATAAATATTAATGATGCTTTAAAAGAAGGATTGTTGCGAGAAGATTTATATTATCGTTTAAGTGTAATTCCTATTCACATTCCACCATTGCGAGAACGTATGGACGATGTTGTTCCTCTAGTTGCACATTTTTTAACAAAGTTCAGTTGCATATATAAGAAAGAGATAAAAGAAATTGACGATGGTGCTCTAGACATACTCCTAAGGTATAATTGGCCTGGAAATATTAGAGAACTTGAAAATGTAATTGAGTATGCTTTTGTTCGGACAAATAACACAAATATTATTGAATCGTCAAAACTCCCTGAAGCAATTCGTAATTTTAATGGTATTGCATTCGGATTAAGAGAAAAATATTCCTTCACTGATGAAGGTGGTGAACCAGCTAAGTTAATTGCCCTATTAGAAAAACACCAATGGAATAGGACTCTTGTTGCAAAAGAACTAAGAATTGGCAGAACAACTCTTTGGCGCAAACTAAAAAAACATGGGTTGGATAAAAATAGTTACTAGATGCTAGGAACTTGATAAAAGGTCACTTCTGTCAAAAATTATCCTTTATTAAATAATGTCGTCCCTTTAGGACTCTTCATATCATCTGTTATTTTAGTTTTACCATAATTCCGCTCCTACGGAGCTTTAATAGTCCAGTATGGACGGAATTATGGTATTAACATTCCCAATTTTTTCTTTTTAGTGCCGTAGGTACGACATTATTTTGGACAGATATATAAGAAGTAAGAAAAACACCAATTATAGTTTCTGGAATAAAAGATTAATCATTACTAACTCGTTTTCTGAGTTAAAACCGTAAGTTCACAGATAGTAATTCTTTTGTATTTTTAAAAAATCACTCCATAAAAAACACCCTACTAACTATTTACGACTCATGTTTTCTCACGTTCCATTTGTTTCACTGTTTCATTTTGTGTTTCATTCCAAAACATTATTCAAAATAATCCTTTAGAAATTAAATGATTTACAAATTAGATCATTTAACAACTATAAATCGACAATCCTTGTTTTTTACTTAAAAATAAAGATTAAAGCAAGATTGAAACAACTCGAATTTAAATTCTTAATTTATTTAGTCCCACAAATAGAACAAACTGTTTCACTCTAAATATTCCATTTCGTTTAATTACTGCCTAAAATCAAATTGGCATTTAACTTGCACTAATTTTTGGACAATAATAATTTACATGGAATAACAATGAATAAGCTACTGATTAATTTACTTTTGCTAATAGCCCTCACATTTATCTTTTCAGTGGGTTGTGCTGAAAAAAAAGTAACTGATGCCCCAACTTCTGACGAATCACTCGCAAAAGTTAACTCGTGCGAAGGATGTCATACAAACTACGAACACCTAAAAGAAATCCATACTCCTGAAGATCCTCCTGAAGATACTGGTGGGTGTGGTGGAGCACCTCCATTTCATCAGCCTTATGATAGAGTCTTTTTAGGTGGAGCTGGTTACGATGCTTTTAAAAATACTATTCATGGTAAACTTGGCTGTGTCACTTGCCATAATGGAGTTGAAGGAACTTCAGATAAAGCTGAAGCCCATTCCAATAATTTCATTAATGAGCCATCTCACAGTGCAGATGAAAAATGTGCATCTTGTCACCCAGATATTGTAGCGCGAACAAAAAATAGTATCCATGAGCAAGGATGGGGACAAAAAATGTCTGTCATTAATCGTGGTGGATTTGGAACAGAACCTGAAGATTTTTCAAAATGCCCTGAACAACTGCAAGAAGGATATAATAGTAACTGTTCTACATGCCACGCTACATGTGGTGAGTGTCATGTTATTCGTCCTAAAATTGATGGTGGTGGATTAATAAATAGCCATAGTTTTTCTAAAAAACCAGATATGATAAATGTTTGTGCAAAATGTCATGTCAGTCGTGGTTGGGATGCTTATGCAGGTGTTCAAGCAGGAACAAAACCTGATGTTCATTTCACTAAACAAGGATATACTTGTATGAGTTGCCATACACAAAACGAGATTCATGGTGATGGAAATACATACAAAACACGTTATGCGATGCCTCAATTGCCTAAATGTGAAAATTGCCATTCATCTATTGATAATGCAAATTTATATCACTCAAAACATATAAATGATTTCAACTGTCAAACATGCCATTCGCAAGATTATAATAACTGCGGAAGTTGTCATGTTTCCGGAAGTGATGACCATCTTTCAAAAGTTGATGGTGGAGCTGGTGCCAGAATTCCTTCTCATCTTAAATTCAAAATAGCTTTAAATCCACTAAAAACTGCACCTTATACTGTAGATTTTAATGGTAGAGATAACTATAAATTGGCAACAGTACGTCAATCACTTTCAGCTCCAGATAGCTGGGATAACTGGGGAGTTTCAACATTATCAAACTTTGATGTTTTCCCAACTTATAAATATACAACACCACATAATATTTTAAGATGGACTGCAAGAACTGATACAACCGTAAGTGATTCTGGAACAGCAATATCACATCCAGCCTGTTCACAAGCTTGTCATATTGTAAAAATGGATGACGGATCGTTTA
>JAQICK010000055.1 GCA_027858595.1 Melioribacteraceae bacterium | reverse complement strand
GTTTAACATGGGGAGGACTATATATTGGCATATTTGGAGGGCAGCCAATTTATATATTTGTCTTTACCCTGAATCGCTGAACCTCTCCCCTAAATTAGTTTTTAAATCCATTCTTTAATAATTTACAAGTACTAATTAAAATAATTACTGGAGTTAATATATGTCAACATTAATGGTTTCTGTTTCTGGCATTCGAGGAATTGTAGGCGACGGACTTGACCCAAACACACTTGTTAAATATGTTTCTGCCTATGCCGATTATTGTGGTGGCAAAATTGTTGTTGGTCGCGATGCACGAATAACTGGTGAAATGGTTTACCACCTTGTTGTTGGTACTCTTATTGCAAAAGGTATTGATGTTATTGACATTGGAATAACTCCAACCCCAACAGTATTGCTCACAGTCAATAAGGAAGGGGCATCTGGAGGAATTGCAATTTCTGCAAGTCATAATCCAAACGAATGGAATGCTCTTAAGCTGCTCAATAATAAGGGCGAGTTTATGTTCCCAGAAGAACACAAAGAATACATTGATATGTTAGAGACAAGTGATAATTATGTTAGTTGGGAAAAACTTGGAAAACTCACAGTTGACAACTCTGCATTACAAAAACATATTAACGCTGTTTTAGAAATGAAATACATTGATGTTGAAGCAATTAGAAAAAGAAAGTTCAAAGTTCTTTTAGATAGTGTTAATGGTGCAGGTGTTTACGTTATGCCACAACTTCTAAGGGAATTTGGATGTGAAGTTATTGAATACGATTGCGAAAAGACTGGGGTTTTCACACGCAAACCTGAACCACTTCCAGAAAATTTAATTGGAACGATGGAAGCGGTTAAAGAGCACAAGGTAGATTTGGCAATTGTTGTTGACCCCGATGTTGATAGGCTCGTATTAATAACCGAAAAAGGTGAACCTTTTGGAGAAGAAAATACTATTACACAATCTGTAAAATTTGTGCTATCAAAAGAAAAAGGTTCAGCTGTTGTTAATCTTTCAACAACTCGTGCAGTTGATGATGTTGCAAAAGCTTATGGATGCGAAGTGTTCCGCTCCCCAGTTGGTGAAGCAAATGTAGTTAAAAAGATGAAAGAAGTAAATGCTATTATTGGTGGTGAAGGAAGTGGCGGCGTTATTTTTCCAGAACTTCATTATGGAAGAGATGCACTTGTAGGAACTGCAATAATTCTACAACATTTATTAGAATTTGATGGAACTCTTAGCGAATTAAAATCTGAGTTGCCGGAATATCATATTGCGAAAGCTAAAATTGAAGTTGGTAGTAAAAATACAGATGAAGTAATTAAAAATTTGGAGTTAAAATATTTTGATGAAAATATAAATACATTGGATGGATTAAGAATAGATTTTGATGACCACTGGGTTCATTTTAGAAAATCTAATACTGAGCCAATAATTAGATGTATTGTTGAAGCTAAGACAGAAAAAAGAGCAAATGAATTGATTGAAAAATATTTTGCAGAGTTAGGTTGAGCTAATTAGAGTTCCTACAAAACAAAGAATTTACTTATGATGTCATTTCGACCAGTGGGCGAAATCTAGTAGTTCAGAGCCAAATTTGTCGTAAGATTTCTCACCCAAAAAGCGGGTTCGAAATGACTGCAATTTATTATACCGAATTGGGTTAAGATTAGACAATAGTATGTGAAAACGAAAAAGACGACTCATGAAGTGAGTCGTCTTTAACAAATATTATTTTACTTTTAATAAAGTAACCCCATACATTTGAGGATTATCAGGAGGCGAAGTATTCCATTCCTCAAAAGAATGAGAGTCATCACTTCTGTAATGGAGTTTATAATCTCCAGATTTCAAATAAATTTCTGAATTATATAATCTATTTTTACTTCCACCACCAGCATGAGAAGTCTCAGAATATTTCATTTCCCAAACTGTTTTACTGCCGCTATTAGTAATCCATGCATAATCTACAAGCTCACGATCGCTACCCTCTCCAATAGCAATTATTTTAACCGATTGGTTTTGTGAAATAGTGAATCGTTTACTTAAACTTTGGTCATCACCAACTCTGGATAATTCAGCTATTATGTTTTTATTAATAAACTCTTTAGAATTAAATAATTTGATGAATTTTTTGTCATTTTTATTTAAAGTCCAAATTGTTATTCCCCATTTATCCTCTTCCAAAGGTGGTGTATCATTCCAATCGTCGAAATTGTGTGAGTCATCTGTAATGTAATAAGCAATATAGTTACCAGCATCAAGTTGTATTATATCATCGGAAATTCTATTTTTCTTTCCACCGCCAGCATACTCAGAATTTCGATAAGTCATTTTCCAGACAATTTCTTTTGTGTTTGCATTTTCAATCCAACCAAAATCAACTAAGTCCTTGTATCCTTCACCAATTGACATTACTCTTAGTTCAATATTTTTAGATAGAGTAAAGCCTTGTGAAAGAAATTCATCTTCTTCAACTTTTGTGATACTTACAATTGGTTTCAGAATATCATCTTTGCGGAAAGGAATAATATTTTTTTTATCTTCAACATCAGCAAGTGAAATTACAATTCCCCAAAATAGTGGATCATCAGGAGGCAAAACATTCCACTCATCAAAAGAGTGAGAGTCATCGGACTTATAATGTACTTCATAACTACCTTTCGGCAAGTTTATTTCAGCTTTTTCAACAATATTTTTCCTTCCACCACCGGCGTGGTTTCCATCGTCTTTATTAAACATCCATATTTTTTTGTTTTTAACAACATCATAAATATATCCGAAATCGTAGAATTCACTTTTTACTCCCTCGCCTACTCCGTATATTTTAACTTTAGTTTCAGCTTTTAACGAAAACCCTTTTTTAAGATTTTCAGAATCTCCTACTCGCGTATAGGAAACAATTGCATCATCTCTAGCATTAACTAATTTGCTAGGATTAACAGACGTAATAGTATTATCACTAGTAATAGTTAGAAAAAACTTCTTCTTAAATTTATAGATGTTAGATTTTTTTCCATCAAAGAGCCCTTGAATCATTCCTAGACCATTAACAATGTACTTTTCGCTTTTTCTTCCAGCAGAATAATAAACTTCGTAGTTACCTGCATTTAGTTCCAACTCAGAATCAAAATCATATTCCCCATCTTCTTTTGAAAAGTCATCACTATTCTCGCTTCTCCAAATTACTTCACGAGTTTCAGTATTTAGAATCCAAGCATAATAATTTAAGTAATTTTCCCATTTATCAAATGATGCCCCTTCGCCTTCAATTTCAATTATTGCATCCTCAGAGAGATTGAATCCACCCATTTCAACCTCTCCAGGATAAACATTTCCAACTTTAACAATTTCTTGTGCAAAAATTGAAAACGAAAAAATCATTGCTATTAAAATTAAATTGTATTTATTATTTCTAAACATTCATTTTCCTATCTGTAAATTCTAAATTCCTTGGATAAGACGCACAAAGAACCAAATTGTTCCGTAATAAGTGTGATTATTTGTTACATTCAATTTGAATAGAATCTCTTTTTTGTTAAATTATTAATTTAAAAATAAAATGCCTCTCAAATTGAGAGGCATTTTAGACATTCACCATATTCTTCAAGTAACTCTATCCAAATAGAGTTTGAGCTTCATTATAAGTTTCGTCATCAACCGTTTTTAGAGTTCCAACTGCTTCTTCAAGAGAAACCGCAACAATTTTAGCACCGCGTAATGCAGTCATTTTTCCAAAATCTTTTGCTTCAACTAACTCAGCAGCTTTAATTCCAAATCTACTACCAAGTACTCTATCGAATGCAGAAGGAGTTCCACCACGTTGAATATGACCAAGAACAACTGCCCTTGTTTCGTATCCAGTTTCTTTTTCAATTTCATCAGCAACGATATTAGCAATACCACCAAGAGCAACATGCCCGAAAGAATCTTTTTTCAAATTTTGAAGAACAAAAGAACCATCTTTATCATGTACGTCATCAGTATTTATTTTTGCACCTTCAGAAACAACAACTATACTAAATAGCTTACCTCTTGCATGACGCGTTCTAATAACATCGCAGACATCTTTAATTCTAAATGGTTTTTCAGGAATTAGAGTAATGTCGGCACCTCCAGCAAGTCCAGAGTGTAATGCTATCCAGCCAGCATGTCTTCCCATCACTTCAACAACAAGAACTCTATCGTGCGATTCTGCTGTTGTGTGTAGTCTATCAATTGCATCTGTAGCAATATTAATAGCTGTATCAAATCCAAAAGTATAATCAGTTCCACTTAAATCGTTATCAATTGTTTTAGGAACACCAATAACGTTAACTCCATCTTTGTAAAGTTTTGCTGCAACACCAAGAGTATCTTCACCACCAATTGCAATAAGTGCGTCAAGACCCATCTCTTTGTAATTGTCTATTGCTTGTTGATAATAGTTTTTTCCTTCTTCGTATAGATTTGTTCTTGAAGAGCCAAGTATTGTTCCACCACGATGAAGAATTCCTGAAATTGCTTCGTGATCAAGAGTATAATAATTTTTATTTAGTAATCCTCTCCAACCGTTTTTAATTCCAACTACTTCGTAACCTAATAATAACGATTTACGAACTGCACCTCTAATTACAGCATTTAGTCCGGGACAATCTCCGCCACCAGTTAATACACCTATTTTCATCTTTAAATTCCTTTCTGTAATAATTAGATTAAAGTTAACTTCGCAAATTTCGTAAGAAGATGTTTTGTGCCAAACTCCTCAAACGCAATGCTTATTTTTTGACTGTCTCCGACACCATTTATAGCAAGTATTTTTCCTTCGCCAAATTTTTCGTGACTCACTCTGCTGCCAACTCTTAGTGAGCGTCTTTCTTGATCGAACTCATCAAAATCCTCTTGATATAATTCATCATAGTAAGCTCTTCTTCTTCTTGAAGATGATTTTCTAACACCATTGTTAAGTTCTTTAATAGTTTCTGGGTCTATTTCACCAATAAATCTTGAAACGTCTTGATATGCAACTTCTCCAAATCTGTAACGAGAGCGTGCGTATGAAAGAATAACTTTTCGTTCAGCACGAGTTACTGCAACATAGAAAAGTCTTCGTTCCTCTTCCACTTGAGAATCTGAATCAAACTTTTTGTTAAGTGGGAAAATATCTTCTTCACAACCAGTGATAAAAACGACAGGAAATTCTAATCCTTTAGAACTATGAATTGTCATCAAAGTAATAAAATTATCATCATTTTCATACGAATCAATTCCAGAAAATAAAGATACATCCGATAAAAAATCATCAATTGTTGCACCCTTATTCTGTTTAGAAAAATCAGCAATGCTATTAATTAATTCTTGAACATTATCATATCGTTGGCGTGATTCAACAGTGTTCTCTTCTTTATACATTTTGAGAACACCTAAATCATCAATTAAAGCCGAAGTAAGTTCTGTGAGTGAAAGTTTAGATTGCAAGTCAATATATTTATCTAGCAAAATTTTAAATTGCTTTACATTTTTTTGAATTCTTTCTTTCACCTCAATCACTTCAAAGATTCGAGCCATTGTAGAATAAAACGATAAATCAAATTTACGTGCAAATGCAATCATTTTACTAATTGAAGTGTTACCAATACCACGTTGAGGAAAGTTCATAATTCTAAGTAAACTCTCTTCGTCATTTTGGTTTGCTAAAACTCTAAGGTAAGCAACAATATCTTTTACTTCTTTTCTTCTGTAAAACTCTACACCACCAATAATTTTGTATGGAAGTTTTTCACGGCGTAGTGCTTCTTCTAAGGCTCTGGATTGAGAATTGATTCTGTAAAGTATAGTAATATCTTTCAATGAAATCTTTTTAGAAGTTATCTCTTTTTTTATCTGTTTTGAAATTTGGAAAGCTTCGTCTTTTTCGTCAGTACATCTAAGTACTGAAAGCATTTCACCGTCTTCGTTTTCAGTCCAAAGAGTTTTTTCAATTTGTCCTGGATTGTTTTTTATAACAGATCCAGCAGCTTTTAATATTCTTTTTGTAGAACGATAGTTTTGTTCAAGTCTAAAAACTTTTACTTTAGGAAAATCCTTTTCAAAGTTTAGCATATTTTCGAGTTCTGCCCCTCTCCAACCGTATATAGATTGAGCATCATCACCAACAACGCAAAGCTTAGTTCTTCCTGTTACAAATAATTTAATAATTTCATATTGAGCTTTATTAGTATCTTGAAATTCATCCACAAGTACATACTTAAATTCTTTTTTATACTTAGCTAAAATTCTTTGATGATTATTAAACAATTGAATTGGCTTCAAAAGTAAATCATCAAAATCCATTGAATTGTTTTCGAAAAGTCTGTCATTATATTCAGTGTAAACTTGAGCTAATTTCTTTTCGGAAGGAGTTTCAGCATGAAATTTTGCAAACTCTTCAGGAAGAATCATTTTGTTTTTTAGTGAACTAATTTGATGCTGTATAGCAGAAGAAGATTTATCATCAATGGAAATATTAAGTGCAGTTAAAACATTTCCAACAAGAGAGACTGAGTCTTCTCTATCATAAATAGAAAAATTCTTTTTGTAATTTAAACTCTCAGCTTCTGTTCTTAAAATACGAGCTAAAATTGAGTGAAACGTTCCCATCCAAAGTTTTTTTGCTTTTGTTACTCCAATCATTGCAGTAATACGCTCTTTCATCTCATTTGCAGCTTTATTTGTAAACGTTAATGATAAAATATTCTCAGGATTAAAGCCATCTTCAATTAAATAAGCTATTTTATGCGTTAGAACTTTTGTTTTTCCAGAACCTGCCCCAGCAACAATTAAATGTGGACCTTCATTATATTCTGTAGCTTCAAGTTGTGCTTGATTTAAATCTTTTAGTGATTTCATAGACATATTGATCTTCTTTTTTAATGAAATAGATTAGGAAAAAAACTTCAAAATTTTGAAAAATCATAATTTTGAAAAATTTAATCTGCAAAATTAGGTAAATCATCAAAGGAATCAAAATTAAGAGAGGGTTTTGTTACTTTCTATACAAAATAAATATGTTGGGCTTATTCTATAAGGCTAAAAACCTCGAAAAGATAAATCAGTAAGGTTTTTAGAGAAAATAATATATGGATTTATTATTTCAGCATAGAAACAATAAAAGTTGATTTATATAACTACATCAATAATTTACCATTTTTCATTACAATTTTACCATCAAAGTAAACCGTTGGCTTTGTAATAACTCCATCAAGATGTATAGGAACATTCACATTACCGCCCATTGTGATGTTATTACCCAAAGCTAAATGGACTGTTCCGAGCACTTTTTCATCTTCAAGTAAATTACCATTTAATTTTGCTTTATCATTTGCTCCAATTCCTAGTTCAGCAATATTACGTGCTTTCTTGCCAACCGCATCAAGCATTTTTATCAATTTCTTAGCTTTTGCTCCTCCAGTAATTGTTGTAGCTAATCCTTTTTCAACAGTAATTTTTATATGTTGCTTTCCAATAACCCCAATGCCTGACATTGAGCCGTCAACTACAAAAATACCATTCGCACTTCCTTCAATAGGAGCAGCAAATGTTTCGCCAGTTGGAAGGTTGCCACCTTCTCCCTTTTTATGAAATAGCCCTTTACTTGCAATTGATTTTCTTCCACAAATTCTAAGTGAAATATCTGTTCCATTTGGTGCTGTTATTCTTACTTTATCAGTTTTATCAAATATTTTTTTCATTCTCACTGTTAAAGTTGCAATTTTTTTGTAATCGGCACTTAAACCACGTATCATTACATCAGTTGTTATTCCAGGAAAAGTAGCAACGCGTGTCCCTAATTCTGAAGCGGCTCTACGGGCAGCAGTGTGAGTTAAAGATTTTTTGGTTGGAAGTAACACAACATCAAACTGTTTCATTAATTCTGAAACATATTTTGGAGGCTCTTGTCCGTGAGTTTCCCACGATTTTATTTCAACATAAAGTGCTTCGTGACCAAGATCTAAAGCATTAAGGTATAATGCTCTTCCAATCTCGTTTGTTAATTCATCAGTAACAACAAGTACTTTCTCTTTTTTCTTTGTTGCCATACAATCTGTAATTGCAATTCTGCACGCTTTGTCTAGTTTTGTTAATTTCATTTTTTTCCTATTTTCTATTAAGATTTTAACAATTTATGAATTTCAACTTCTATGGTTAGCTTGAATCTTAGATTTGTTTTTGGTATTGAAATTTTTCACTTTTTTATGTCTAAAATGGTATTCCAACATTAAGTTGTATAAAAGCTTGCAAACCACCTCGGGAAATAAATTTTGAACCACTATCCTCAGTTGGAATTTTTGAGCCATCAAGGTCGTTTGTTAAATAGTCAATTTCTACAAATGTGTACATACCAGTTGCTTCAAGACTAACATAATCTTCAATGATATTGAATATTAACCCAGAGCCTACAGAGAAGCCCATTTTTACTTTATCAGGAGTATATGTGTTTTCAAGATTATCTGAATTCCAAAGAGGATTGACTACTCTAATTTCTAATTTTGGAGAAAAGAATTTTAATTCACCTTCAACTATTTTCCAATCGATAAAACCTAAAAGTGGGATTCCAAGATCTAAGCCAATACCCCAGTTGTTCATTTCTAATTTTGCTTCATAAGTAGGAGGAAAACTATCCACTAGATCTAATTCATTTCCTACTATTTGAGTCTCATATAGGAATTGATAATAACCTTTAAAAGTAAAAAAGAAATTTGGATAATCGGCTCTTACCAAATTAATGCCAACCTTAAACCCTCGACCTTCATTAAAATCAAATTGAGATCCATGTGTAGAGTTTGATATTATATTCAAATAATTATTTAATCCATCAGCCTTATACTGTTGAAGAGAATAGCCACCATAAACACCAGATAAACCAAGGCAACCAAATCCGCAAGTTTGAGAACTAACTTGCGAAAATGAGATTAGTGTAAGTACCACCAAAAAATATTTAATTAAAGATTGTTTCATTTTAATTTATTACTTTTTCTTAAATATAATTAAATCATTTATCATTTACTTGCTTTTCAAATAACATAATCAGTTTTGCAGAATGCATTTGTTTCATAAATTGAACAACTCTGTTTTCTGACGGTTCAATTTTTTCTCCAAAATGCTCTTTTGCTAAACTAACAATTTCGTCAATACTTTTAGATGCATTAATCTCCCCCCAAATAAATGAACCAATTTCATCCAAATCAATTTTATGAGGTTTATTAATTAAATTTCTAAAAAATATTTTTTCAATAAATGATGGCTTCTTAATATAAAGAACTGTAACAATACCATCATTTATTTCATCTTCACACATTCTTTTCGGAATTAGTTTTAGATATTCTTCATCAGTCACTTGCCATTCCTTTTTCTAGACCGTGACCATTTGGACCAAGTTCTTCCTTACGAAGTAAATAAGCAAATACGAAACCTATAATTCCTAAAATTGAAAGAATCCACATTCCCATTACATATCCTTCAGGATTCTCTGCAGAAGCTGAAGAAATATCATTCGACCAACCTAATAAATAGTTAAATGCAAATACGCCTAACTGTTGTATTAGCATCATGATAGAATAGGCAGTCCCTAATCTGTTTTGTTTAACAAGATAAGCAACTGATGGCCACATTATAGCTGGAATTAGAGAAAATGCAATTCCTAACATAATAATCGGAAAATACAATGAAACACCAGAATAAACCATAAGTAAATATACTGGAAGAATTAGTATTGAGCCTATCATCATCATTGATGCACGCTTTCCAATTTTATCGGCTAATAAACCAAACAAAGGAGTAGCAATCATAGATGCAAATATTAAAGCACTATTTAGCTGACCAGCAAATTCCCTGCTTGCACCATGTGCTTCCATATAAAATTTAATTGCAAAAGTTCTAAAAGGAAATACCGCTGAGTAAAATGTAACACACAGAATAACTATGTACCAAAATGATTTATCAAACTTGATAAGATCCGACCAAACAAACTTATCGGTTTCTCCTGCATCTCCTAGTTCGTAGTTCTTTTCAGCATAGCTTTCCATGAACCAATAAGTTACTCCACCCATTACACATGTTAGCCCAATATAAAAAGCTATATAAAGAGGATCACTCCAATTGTCATAGAAACCACTTCCCCACGTTGGCGACCAATCGGCAGCAAAAGAACCAAGTCGTGCAATAGTTAAGTTTATTCCAAAAGCGAAGCCAAGTTCTTTACCTTTAAACCATTTTGCTAAAGCAGTTGTAATTGCAACTATCAACGGCTCTGCACCAATGCCTAGCAATAATCTTCCAGCAAGCATTACATATAAGTCAGAACTAAGTGCGGTAACAAGTGCAGCAATTGAGCTAATAGTTCCAAAAATTAGTATTGAAGTTTTAACACCAATCCTATCAATAATGGGCCCACTAACTACTAAAATAAATACTGCTGCAAAACTATAAATAGAATATAAAGAGCCAATATCTATATCTGAAAACCCGAGTGATGACTTTAACATATCAGCAATTGGTGCTATACTATCGTATATATAATAATTGCCGAACATAGCTAAACTAACTAGTATAAGCACAGACCATCTATAAAATGATGATGGTTTTGGTTTTTCTTGTATCATTTCACTTTTCATAAATTTTTCCTTTCAATTGCTTTTTTATTCGTGCATTAGCGGCAAATGTT
>JAQICK010000395.1 GCA_027858595.1 Melioribacteraceae bacterium | reverse complement strand
GCTACAAATAGAGCAATAATCATTAAGTTAATTTTTTTCATCTTTTTTTCCAATTTCACTTGCGAAATTTTTCTCTCTTTTAACAATTAAATATTATAAGCCTTCTTAACTAATCCGTTAGTTAGTTCATAACTTAATTTGTGTGCATCCTCCAAATCTATAATATGTTCACTTACTTGTAGTGCCAAAAAGTTACAATCAACTCTCCTAGCAAGGTCATGCCGAGCTGGAATGGAAAGAAATGCTCTTGTTTCATCATTAAACCCAACAGTGTTATAGAATCCTGCAGTTTCTGTTGTCATTTCTCTAAACCTTTTCATTCCTTGAATACTATCATTAAACCACCATGCTGGTCCGAGCTTCATTGCTGGATAATGTCCTGCAAGCGGTGCTAATTCACGGGCATAGCTTGTTTCGTCATGAGTAAAAACAATTAATTTGAAATTAGAATTATTACCATACTTGTTTAAAAGCTCACGCAAGTTCTTTGTATATTCTGTTTGAATAGGAATATCACAACCCTTATCCAAACCAAATTTTTTGAATATTATATCATTATGATTTCTTAACACACCCGGATGTATTTGCATAACAAGTCCGTCTTCACAGCTCATTCTTGCCATTTCCATTAACATATTTCCGACAAATGCATTTTGATCCTCTTCGGTTACAATTCCAAAAAGTGCACGTTTGAAGATTGAATTTGCTTCAATTTCTGAAAGTTCGTGAGTGTATGGAGATAGAACTCCTTGGTCGGTTGCAGTTGCTCCCATTTCAATAAAGAATTGTCGTCTATTTTCGATTGCTTTTATAAACGTTTGATAATCAATTATGTCTATTCCAGAAGCAGAGCTTAGTTTTTCAATTTCTGATTTCCAATTCGCAGCTAAAATATTTACAACTGCATCTGGTCTAAAACTTGGGACTATTCTTCCATTCCAATCTGACTCTTTAATTAGTTTGTGGTATTCAAGCGAATCGGATGCTCCATCAGTAGTTGCAAGAAATCCGATATTAAATTGTTCAAAAAGCGTACGTGGCAAAAATTTTGGGGATTGCAATTTTTTTGAAATTAAATTATAAATTTCCCGTGCACTTTTACTTGTAAGTTTTTCTGTTATTCCAAAAACTGTTTCCAATTCATGAGATACCCAAACTCCAGTTGGAGTTCCACTGAACAAATAAAAATTATCCGCGAATATCTGCCAAATTTTGTAACTGTCTTCCTCAACAATAGAGTCATCTTTAGCATTTATTCCTAATGATTCTAGTGAAAAGCCTTGCGAATAAAGCATTCTAAAAACATAGTGATCGGGAATAATAAAAAGTTCTGTAGGATTAGCAAATGGTTTGTTTTCTTCAAATAACTTTGGGTCGACATGTCCGTGTGGACTAATAATTGGTAAATCCACTACGTTTTCATAAAGCTCTAATCCAATTTTTCTAACACTTGGATTTGAATCAAAGTACCTATTTTCACTCAACATAATTATTCTCGTTAATTCTCATTTATTAAATTTTCTAGTCAGTGTGAAATCTTAAATTGTTTTTTAATACAAGTTTCATTCATCAACATTTTAGTTTCTATTTCCACATGTTCATCTATAAACTGTTCCTTTGATTCAATTTGTTTCATAATTAGTTTGAAAGTTTGCTTGGCAAAATCAGAAGTATCATGTGTAACACAACTAATTTTCGGTTTTAAGTATTCATTTAATTCGCTATCGCCAAAACAGATAAGGTCTAAATCTGATGGGATTTTAACTCCAACTTCTTTTGCTGCTTCAAGAATTCCTAACGCAACTGGAAATGTAACCGCAAACAGAATTTCTGGAAGATTATTCTTTTTGTACATTTCTTTGAATGAATTGTATCCATCTTTTTTGCCAAATCCAGAAAAGACAACCCAATCCTTGTTAGAAGTTATTTTATGTTTCTGTAGAGCTTCTTTATAACCGAGAAATCTATCTCTTCCTATATTGCTATTTTGCCAGCCAGCAATATGTCCAATTTTTCTATAACCCTTTTCTATTGCCTTTTCAATTGCACTAAAAGCTCCAGTTTGATTAGCTAAGATGACGGAACTGAATTTCAGATACTCAACGCTTCTATCGAAGAAAACTAATGGGATTTCACTCTTTTTTATTCTTTTTAAAATCTCTTTGTTTTCTGAAAGCTCTGCCACTGAAATAATTATTCCATCAACTCTCATAGACAGCATGGTTTCAAGTTGTTTAAGTTCTTTTTGTGAATTTTCCTGAGAAACGGCTAATATTATATCATAGTTATTCTCAAAAGCACAGTCATATATTGATTCAATAAAGTTTGCGAAAAATGAATTTGCTATAGCAGGAACTACTACACCAATTGTACGGGTTTTTTTTGAAGATAGATTTCTTGCTGCAAAATTTGGAATATAACCCAATTCTGAAGCGGCTGCTTTTATTTCCTTCGTTCTTTTTTCAGAGATATCAGGATGATCACGAAGAGCTTTAGAAACAGTGACTTTAGAAACATTTAGCCTAGTTGCAATGTCGTTTAATGTAATTTGTTTATTTGTTCTTAACAATTTAAGTTACCGTTTACTTTATCGGTTACTAATATGCCTATTTTTTTTAATTAAGTCAAATTAATATTAAAAATATTCTTTGAAAGAATATTTTTTTGAGCTGATTTTTAGAATAAACCCTAAATGAAATGAATAGATAAGTTATTTTCATGTCAAATGTTATAGCTCTTCAAACCTAACTTCTATTCGCATTAAAAATGGCGATAACTATTTTTGCAATATTTGTTCCATAACCCAGTTAGTTGTCCCTGTTCATTTGCTCATCCGCATAGAGAAACAACCAAGTTCTACTTGTTACTACAATGAGATTTCATAATTTTACACCATCCTAAAACAAAATATTACCCAAATATGATTAAATCACTTATCACCTTTCTTCTCAATCTCTTCAAGTCAAGAGCTCAACTACAATTAGAAAATCTATTTCTCAAAAAGCAATTAGAGATACTCAGTAGGTCAAACAAAAGATCTATAATAAAACGAAGTGATAGAATCTTCTTTAGTTTATCAAAAAGAATGCTAAATAATTGGAAAGAAAATCTAGTAATTGTAAAACCAGAAACTGTTATTAAATGGCACAAGCAAGGATTCAAACTATTCTGGAAAATAAAAAGCAAACGCAGTGGTGGAAGAGAAAGAATAAGTTTTGAAACTCGAAAGCTAATCATTCAAATAGCTGAAGAAAATAGATCTTGGGGTATTCCCAGAATACATGGAGAGTTATTAAAACTTGGATTCAATATATCTCAATCCACTGTTTTTAGATATCTACAAAATTTAAGAAGAAGGAAGCCATCTCAGAATTGGAAAACCTTTTTAAGAAATCACTCTAAAGAAACTATCTCAATGGACTTCTTCACTGTACCAACTTCTAATTTCAAGTTATTACATGTACTAGTAATGATTGAGCATAATAGAAGAAAAATAATTCATTTCAATGTTACAGAACATCCAACTTCCATTTGGTCTGCACAACAGATGAGAAATGCTCTTTATTATGATAACTCTTATAAATATGTCATCAGAGATAGAGACTGTAAATTCGGAAAGTATTTTGGAAGGAAGATTTCTAATATTGGTATTAAGGAAAT
>JAQICK010000003.1 GCA_027858595.1 Melioribacteraceae bacterium | reverse complement strand
AGCAAACCTGGATTTAGTTTATATATTAAAACACAATCTGGCTCAATGTGGCAATCACGCAGGTCTTTTAATAATCCAGTTAATTTATGGTCTTTATAGACGGGGTTTAATTTTTCACCAGAAGCCAAAAGACTAATTACAGAATATAATTTTGAAGTATCTTTATTTTGCTTTATAATTCTTTTATAATCTTTCTTAAATTGAGTTGTGAACTCTATTTCAAAGTTCAACTTTCAAGTTCCTCAAATAGTTCTTCAACATTTTTAACCCTATGAAGGTCTTCTTTTTTGACCGATTTTCTAATAGTTTCAAGAGTAACTTCGTTTGGTATTTTTAAATCAAAAGGAATTCCTTTGTTAAGCTTTACTTGAATATAAAAAAGCGTTATTGCTTCTGTGGTTGAAAGTCCAATTTTTTTGAAAATTTCTTCAACACTCTCTTTCAACGAAGGCTCTATTCTTGCCCTTATCATTCCTGTCTTTGCCATTTTATTTTTCCAGTTTAAATTATTGTTTGTTTATAATGTATCCACAATGGGATACAAAGTCAAATTATTTATAATCTGGCAAAATACATTTATTAGAAACTTGTTTTAACAAACCATCAAAATCAGTTAGTGATTTTATCATAATTTTTGAATTGTCTTCATGACAAGTTAGGCAAGCACCTACGGTTAAAATTTTCTTCTGTTCATCAATTGTAAATGGACGTGAGTCAGCACGTGTAGCTTTGCCTTGATTATTATTGAGGAATCCAATCCAAGCATCTTGTGGAAGATTATCATGTTCGTCAAGAGCAAAGTCATTTTGGAAATTCCATGTTCCATTTTTATTAAATATAAGTTTGCCACGTCCGTAGCCAATTGCGAGTGAGTTGTTATGACACGATTTACAATCCAATCCTTTTACCGAAGTAGTGTGAGCAATTGTCGGTGCAAAAAGTCTGTGAAAAATATTTGGCTCATCGTTTCCTGTAAAAGAAGATTTATCCAAAGTCATTATCATTCCAGGAACAAAGGTTTCAATTTTTTCATCGTGAGTTCCATCGTTCATAATTCCAAGAGTAGGTGGTTCTGCAAAAAATTCTCCGAGCAATTCTCTCCAAGCACCATTTGTTTCGGTCTTTGTAAGGTTGTCATAACCGCTCACATTTTTGTCAAACTCAGTGTGGCAGCCAACGCATTGTGGAGCCCAAGCAGTGTGGCAACTATTGCACGAAAGTCTGTCGTGAGCTTTGCCTTCTTCACAAATAAAATTTGGTGGATTTAGCTTATATTCTTTTTTACTATTCTTTCCAATAAGCACTTTTGAATTATCATCTTTTATGTAAGTATTAATTAATGGAATTGAATCAATTCTTGTAATTAAATATTTACGGTTTGGTTCATTAAATTTTCGGAGTTCAATAATCTTTCTTGATTCAGAATCGAGCTGATTGGATGTAACAAAGTTAGATTCATTTTTTGTGTGGCAATCTTCGCATTCGATATTTGTTTGTTCATTTTGATGAGCGTTCAAATTTCCATCGCCCATTAGTTCGTAGCTGTTGTGGCAATCGATGCATTCCATTCCCCGAGTGTGATGTACATCTGCTGAGACAAATTCAAACACGCGTTCATCTTCGAGCAATCTGTATTGGCTGTCGTTTGGATAATCTTCTTTAAGTCTTTGTGTTTCATCTGCTGATAATTCTAAATTATAGCCAGATGGAACTAGCAATTGGTTTTTGTCCACATCGTTAATTGTTAAGCTCGTTTCATGCCATCCTTCGTAACTTGTTGAAATTCTTCCAGAGCGACTATGGCAACCGAAGCAGTGATTGTTTGTAACTTCTAAAGTTAATGATGGATGAAATTTTATAATTGAAGAATCGCTTTTTGAAGTTGAAAGTAAGTTCAAATCCTTTTTCGATTTTTCAGTATAATTTAAATGACATGCATTACATCCACCACCGCGAGTCAGCTCTGTGATTGGACCATACTCGGTTTTCTCATTTCCAATATGGCAAGATGCACATAGATTTCTGAGGTGAGTATCCGCAGCAGATTCTCCAATGTACTTAATGTTAGCAAGTTTGTTTAAATCTTCTTCTTCGCCAAAGACAAATCTATCTACAGTAACTACGCCACTCATTGTATTCATAATTGAGTTTTTAACTCGTTCAGAAATTCCAGGATGACAATCCGCCGTACCACAAGAGAGATGTGCTGTTTCCAAGTTGCCTGGAATATTAATCATTCCAGAATGCGCAAGCTCGTTATCTATTGTGAATGAATTTCCAAGATGACACGAAACGCAGCCAATAGCTTCTGGATTATGAGAAGGTGAAAAGCCTGTCATCCCATCGTGGCAATATTGGCAACCTTCATCTCTTCCAAGCACATTTGTTATTTTGCTTTCTGTACTGAAGTCCGTTATTAAACTTCTTCCGTTATTTATCGGATTGAAATTAGAGTGAGAGAAATACTCATTATTCCACGGAAGTCTGAACTCCCAATTTGTTCCACGAAAGAAATATCCAAAAAAGGAAAGAAGCAAATATATAATTGCCAATACCAGCAAGACAATTTTAGTTTTCTTGGCCAAAAGAGAATTAAACTTTGGAAGAACTCCAAGAACAAAAACAAAAACGAAAACACTCCACAAAACAATTTCGGGGGTTGTGAAGTAGTGAAACAATTCCTGCATACCAAGAAAATACCAAGGTCCTTTCATTACCGAGCTTATTCCATCGTGAAGGGTTGGAATAAAAAAGACAGAAAACAAAATGGTTGGAATTAAATAAAATAATGTTGTTTTTGATTTTGGCCAAATTTGCTTTGCGTGTTCAACAATAATTATCCAAATAAAAATAGTTGCTGTTGCAATGTGGTGAACGTAAGTGAGTTGAAAATCCTCTTCGCCACCCAAAAAAGAATGTGACAAATAATTTCCAATTAATGGAATTGAATCTAATAGAGTTGTTAAAATTCTTTTTGCTTGCAGACTATCGACATCACCTTTTAAAATAAATCCACTAAGCATTACAAAAAATATTGCAAGTATTGAAATAGTTAATCGAATCCAGACGCCAGTTTTAACATTAGTCTCAGTTGATTTTCGTAAGTGATCCCAAATGTGAAGTATTGTGAAAACAAGAAATAATTGCGAGCTCCAATAATGAAGAGACCGCATAAATGATACTGGCTGATTGGCAATTAGCATTGTTGAAATGGAATTAAAAGGCTCGCTTACATCATAGAATATTGCAAGTAAAACTCCTGTAATTCCAGAAATGAAAAAAGTAGAGATTGCAATTTGTCCGAAAGTAGAGCCAAATAGTTTGGTGTATATTTTTGATTTTACTTTAGACATTATACCTTTCTGTTGTTTTGTTCAAAACAATAAGTTTTAAAATCATTATTGTGTCATTCCCCAGAGTTCTTATCGGGAATCCCTTGTAACACAGCAAGATTCCGGCTAAAAGATTACCGGAATGACATATTGTTTTAACAGATTGCTTCGTCGTGAAAAGCAACTCCTCGCAATTACAATTATTTAATCCTGAAAACTTAAACATAAACCACCATTTCGTCTGTCGATTTATCAGTTTCAATTTTAAGCTTCGTTAATGGTGTAGTTGCAGGACCATTTTGTGGAACGCCATCAAAATTAAACTTTGAACCGTGACAAGGACAGACCAATTTATTATCCGCAGTGCTGTTTATTTTACATCCAAGATGAGTGCATTTTGGAGAAAATACTGTTAAGTTTTCCCCATCTTTTTTAACAATTGCATTATCTAAAAATGTAATTCCATTAGTTAAATTGTTTGGAATAATAACTTTTGTTTTCTTGGCGGTAGTAACTTTTCTCTTCGTTCCAAAATACCACAGAAATACTGTGGGAATAGAGAACGAAAGTGCCAGTTGTTTAAATAGATTTCTGCGGGATATTTTTTTGTTATTATTCATTATTTCAATATAAATAAAAGAGAATAAATAAGAATATGAAAGGTTTAAATATGTTTTTAATTTTGAGTTACGAATCAATAATTAATTAAGATGAAACTAAAATGTTTTATAAAATATTTTATATCAACTCAAGGATTTCTTAAATTTAAGCAACTGTTATTTTTTATTACTCAAATACAATTTTATATTTATGCAGAAAACACAATTCTACCAAGTTCTCATTTTCTTAATAGCTTTTTTTTGTTCTTTCTTTTTCTTTGGGAGTCAAAAACTTGAAAACCCTACGCTTGAGAACGAAGAGAAAATAGACTCAGTTAAATTCATCTACAACGAAATTTATACAAAGGAAAATTCAATAAGAAAGAAAATAGATTCGTTTTTTCGAAACAGATATAGGCTGGGTGCATTTAGCGGAGCAGTACTCTTTTCTTCACATGATACAATCTTTTATAAAAAGTCTTTTGGTTTAGCTAATAGAAAACAAAAAGAGTCTTTAACGGTAAATTCAAAATTTCAACTAGCTTCTGTTTCCAAAGTTATTACTGCCTTTGGAATAATGCTGCTGGAAAAAGAAGGCAAATTATCTTTTCAAGATAGCGTTCGAAAATTCTTTCCAGAATTTCCATACGGAAATATTTCGATTCATCAACTATTAGTTCACCGTTCAGGTTTGCCAAATTATATGTATGTCGCCGATGAATACTGGATGGATAAGGCAAACACAACGCTAGATAATTGTGATGTAATTGATATTCTGGTTGGACACGAGCCTCCCCGTTATCACAAACCTGGACGACGATATAATTATAACAACACTAATTATGCAATTCTTGCGTCAATAATTGAGGTTGTTTCAAAAGAAAAATTTTCAAAATTTTTGAAGCACAAACTTTTTGATCCAATAGGAATGATTAATACAACGGTGTATGATAAAAATGTCTTGAATGAAAACAACGAAAAAGTTTCTGGATATATCAATTGGAGAAGAAGAGCAAGAAACACATATTTGAACGGAGTCGTTGGCGATAAAGGTGTTTACTCAACGGTTGAAGATATGAATAAATTTAGCCAAGCAATTTTTGATAATTATTATTTTACAGACGACGAAATGAATATTGCATATCAACTTGGGAACAAAGAACTCTATGACCACGATAACTATGGCTATGGATGGCGTATAAACATGTTGCCAGATAGTTCAAAAATAGTTTATCACACTGGCTGGTGGAAAGGGTTTCGGTCGTATTTTATTCGTTCCCTAAAGGATGAAAAAACAATTATTGTATTATCTAACAATAGTAGAAC
>JAQICK010000267.1 GCA_027858595.1 Melioribacteraceae bacterium | reverse complement strand
AAACTGAATCACGTACTAATTGATTCTCATCTTTCTCTTTTCTTTTCTTCATTACTTGTCCTGTTATTAGTTGACTTTGTTGTTATATTGAGTCAACTGTTTTCAGGACGCTTCAATATAAAAAGATTTCTTACTCCCGAAAACTACCTCGGGATTCGAAATGACAGATTATTCATTTTCAGAAAATATAATAATAATTCGCAAATCTTAACATCGTTCTAAGCATAAATCCATAGTTTTTAGAAAATCATCAACTTCACCTTTAGAAACAATTAGTGGTGGTGAAATTCTAACTACATTTCCATACAATCCACCTTTACCAATTAATACACCTTCTTTTTTCATTTCTTCAAAAAGTTTTCCAACAGTACCTGGATCGGGAACTTTATTTTCTTTTACAAATTCACAAGCTTGCATTAAACCCATTCCTCGAACATCTCCAATTGAAGGATATTTTTTCTGTAAATCTTCCAAGCCGTCCCTTAAATACTGCCCTACAACAGCTGAGTTTTTAGCTAATAGTTCTTCTTCAATAACATCTATTGTTGCAAGTGCTGCTGCCATGGAAACTGGATTTCCTCCAAAAGTAGAAATTGTTAAACCTGTAAAACTATCTGCTATTTCTTGGGTTGCAATAGTTGCACCCAACGGAGATCCGTTAGCAATACCTTTTGCGGCAGTAAGAATATCTGGTTCTACACCCCAATGTTCAATTCCAAACATTTTATCACCAGTTCGTCCGAAGCCAGTTTGTACTTCATCGCAAATAAAAACTCCTCCATACTTTTTAATTATTGGTACGGCAACTTCAAAATACTCTTTGGGTGGAGTGATAAAGCCACCAACTCCTTGAATTGGTTCTGCAATAAAACCGGCAATTTCACCTGTTGTAGTAGTCATTATAAGTTCTTCAATATCCTGAGCACATTTTATTTCACATGAAGGATATGTCATTGAAAATGGACATCTATAACAATACGGACTCATAGCATGTTTAATTCCAGGAACTTGCGAACCATGCCTCCAAGGTGAATGAGCTGTTAAACTCATTGCGAGTAGTGAACGTCCGCTATAACAATGACGCAAGGCAATAATTTCTTGTCTGCCAGTATAATGTTGAGCCATAAATATTGCAGTTTCATCAGCTTCTGTACCACTACTAGTAAAGAAACTTTTTTTTAATTTTCCTGGTGTAATTTGAGCAAGTTTTTCAGCCAACAAAACAATATTTTCGGTTTGATAAAGTGTAGATGTATGTTGAAGTTTTTTAATTTGAGCGGCTATTTTATCTGTTACTTTCGGATTACAATGCCCGACACTCACTGTTAAAATACCACCGAAAAAATCAAGATATTTATTTCCTTCAGGATCATAAACATACATACCTTCACCATAATCGATTGCAAGATGTTTGTTATAGTAATTTACAACACTCGGAAATAAATATTCGTCATGCTTCGAAAGAATTTCTTCTGAACTTAATTTTTGTTTTTTCTCTTCATTAAAGTTTGTTGTTTGCATAATGGATTCCTAAGCAAATTATTAAATTTGTACAATTTTGCCATAAGTTTCGGGTCTTCGGTCACGATAAAACTGCCAAACATTCCTAACTTCTTTTATTTGCTCTAGGTCTAAATCAGCAATTACCAATTCATCCTTATCACGGCTGGCTTGAGCAATAATTTTACCTTTTGGATTACAGAAATAACTACTACCGTAAAACTCACCAATATTCCAAGGTGCTTCCACACCAACTCTATTAATTGCTCCAACAAAATATCCATTAGCAACAGCGTGCGCAGGTTGTTCAAGCTCCCATAAGTATTCCGATAATCCAGCAACAGTAGCAGATGGATTGAAAACAATTTCTGCTCCGTTTAATCCTAGAATGCGAGCACCCTCGGGGAAATGTCTATCGTAGCAAATATAAACTCCAATATCAGCGTACGCAGTTTTAAATACTGGGAAACCGAGATTTCCGGGTTTGAAATAAAATTTTTCCCAAAAGCCAGGTTCACAATTAGGGATGTGATGTTTTCTATATTTTCCAATGTAAGTACCGTCAGCATCAATAACGGCAGCAGTATTATAATAAACACCTGTTATTTCTTCTTCATAAATTGGAACAACAATTACCATATTATGCTGCTTTGCAAGTTCCTGCATTAATTTTGTTGTTTCTCCTTCGGGTATTTGTTCAACCAATGAATACCATTTTGTTTTTTGTTCAGCGCAAAAATATGGTCCATAAAATAATTCTTGAAGACATAAAACTTGAACACCCTTGGCACCAGCTTCGTTAATCATTGCTATGTGCTTTTCAAGCATCCTTTCCTTAATTTTTTCAATAGGATTGTCGCCTGAACCGGTAAGTGTCGTTTGAATCAATCCACCTCGTACAATTTTACTCATCACACATCCTTTTTGTTTTTTATATAAAAATTAATTTCGCAATAGAAAATATTCGAATATTAACTCATCCAATTTACTTGAGATTCTGGATTCCATTTGGTAGTAATCTTTTTTGTTTTCGTCCAAAATTCTATTGAGCTTCTACCAGTTATATCACCGACTCCGAACTTGGATTCATTCCAACCACCAAATGCGAAAGGTTCGCGTGGAACTGGAACGCCTATATTTACTCCAATCATTCCTGCACTTACATTTTTTGCAACAAATGTAGCAGCACCACCACTTTGAGTAAACACTGCGGCGGCATTACCATATTTTGAGCTATTTTCAATTTCTATAGCTTTGTCTATATTTTCCACTCTAAGAATTGAAAGTACAGGTCCAAAAACTTCTTCGTTAGCAATTCTCATATCTGGAGTAACAAAATCAATTACTGTTGGACCAACATAGAACCCATTTTCTTTTCCTTTTACAATTGCGTTTCTGCCGTCAACTAATATTTTAGCTCCATCATTTTCTGCTTCGGTGATGTAATTTTCAATTCGTGTTTTTCCTTCTGCAGAAATAATTGCACCTAAATTTTCACCTGGTATAATCTTGCGGGCTTCATTACATACTTCATCGATAATGTGTTCAACATCGCCAACTGCTAGCATAGAAGCTGCAGCCATACATCTCTGACCAGCACAACCGGACATAGAACCGGCTACATTAGACCCAGTCATTTTAACGTGGGCATCCGGTAAAACAATTAGATGGTTTTTTGCTCCACCAAGAGCGAGTACTCTTTTAAGATTTGAAGTGCCACGTTTGTAAACAATTTTAGCAACTTTGGTTGAACCAACAAATGAGATTGCATCAATACCTGGGTTATCACAAATTGCTTCAACTGTTTCGCGGGCTCCATGAACAACATTGAAGACGCCTTTTGGTAATCCTGCTTCCGTTAATAACTCAGCTATTCTATTTGCACTAAGAGGAACTAATTCGGAGGGCTTTAAAATCATTGTATTTCCTAATACCAATGCATTTGGTAGTGTCCAATTTGGCACCATATTTGGAAAATTAAATGGAGAAATTGAAGCAACAACTCCAACTGGATAACGTTCTTCTTTGCATTCTACACCATTACTAACTTCCATAAATTCCGCAGATAATAATTGAGGCATTGAACAAGCAAATTCTGTGAGTTCAGCACTTTTTAACACTTCAGCTTTTGCTTCACCGTAGGTTTTACCGCATTCTTCAACTACAAGATTTGTTAGTTCTTCCATGTTTTTTTCTAATAATTGCTTATATTTAAAGAAAATTTGGACACGTTCTTTGATTGGCATTCCGGCCCATGAGGGGAGAGATTCTCTTGCAGCAATGACAGCTTTATCTAAATCATCTGCATTGGAAAGAAAAACTTGAGAAATTGTTGATCCATCAAGTGGTGATATAATATCTAAACTACCGCTACTTCCACTAATTAATTAACCATTAATATAATTAGAAACATTTGGGTATTTCATGTTATTACCTCGATTTTTATTAAAATTTATTATTACCGACTTGAGCAAAAAAACATAGAACTATATAGTTTATATAACTAAACTATTTGTAGAGGGTTGAAGATATGCATATAATGTTAAAATTTCAAAGGAAAAAAT
>JAQICK010000155.1 GCA_027858595.1 Melioribacteraceae bacterium | reverse complement strand
AGGAATGGAAAAAACTTAACATAACACCCTTGAGTTTTGCTACAGCTGTTGAAAATGCATACAATTCACAATCCAATCTTTTTTTATTAAAAAATCATTTTGAAAATATTTTAGTCACTTTTAAAGATGGTACATTAAGTATTAAAGATTTTTTAGTTCGTTTTAATTCATCAAAAATTACAGCAAAAGCGTCGGAAAAACGAAAATTATATAACCAACTCAATCATCAAATAGCTATAACTGTTCGTAACCACTTTTTTATAGAAGAAGCACTTTTACGTGAGTTAGACAAATCTTTAGATGTTGAAAATGAACTCAAGATATGGCGTGATAAGTGGGTATATGAGGAACTTAGGAAACAGTACACTGATAGTGTAAGTATAGATGAAGCAACTGCATTAGAATACTTTAATGCTCACAAATATCAATATAAAACTCAATCAGGAATAGAACCAACGTTTAATGAATTTGTAAATCAAGCTAAACATGATGCATATTTTGATACAACATTTAAAATACTTGAAAATAAAATTGCCCTTCTTAAAAAAGATTTTCCAGTACGTATCAATAAAGAGTTATTAGATTTGGTGAATGTTCAAGATTCAGAAAAATCACGCTGGGCTAATGTTTTCTTATTTAAGGGTAATGGTAGCAGAATGGCAATTCCTATAGTTGATCCATATTGGAGTTTGAAAAGTGCTGCAAATATAAATAATTGAAAATAAAGTGAGCTGTTACTTAAAGATAAGAAAGAACAGATAGAAAAAATTATATAGGATTACCAAAATTGACGACAAAAAAAAGTAATTTCAAAAAAGATCCCAAATATGAGTTATGGAGATATAAAACATTTGGAATAACATGGTTAGCATATGCTGGATTTTATTTGACAAGAGCGTCATTTTCTGTAGCCAAAATTGGTATTGCAGATGATCCTAATGTTACTTTAACTGTTGAACAAATGGGCATAATTGATGGTCTCTATCTTATCGGGTATGCAGTAGGGCAGTTTGTATGGGGAATATTAGGCGATAAAATAGGAACAAGGAAAATAGTTCTTGGTGGATTAACTGCATCTATTATTGCCGGCTTTGCAATGGGTGTTTCTTCTGTCATGCTTGCTTTTGGCGTATTTTCACTTGTGCAGGGTTTAAGTCAATCTACAGGATGGGCTCCGCTGGCAAAAAATATTACTAACTGGTTCTCCTTAAAAGAGCGCGGTGTGGTTATGGGATGGTGGGCAACAAATTATACCATTGGCGGTTTAGTAGGTGCTCCTATTGCAGGATTAGCTGCAGTATATTTCTTAGATTGGAGATTTGCCTTTTTTATTCCTTCACTTATACTTATTGGTGTATTGATTTTATTTTACCTTATCCAGAAAAACAGACCGGAAGATGTCGGTCTTCCAACAATAGAAGAATACCACAATGAAAATGTCTCTAAAATACAGAGTGAAGAAAGTATCGATAAACCGGCTGAAGGATCATGGCAGATGACATTAAGTGTTATTAAAAATCCTATGGTCCTGCTACTTGGAGCAATGTATTTCTTTTTAAAACCTACTCGTTACGCAATACTATTTTGGGGGCCACTGTATATAAGTGAATCCTTGGGAACAGGGATAGCTGAATCTGCTTTTATAAATGGAGCGTTTTTTTTGGCAGGTCCTTTATCTGTTTTAGCTGGAGGGTATGCATCTGATAAACTTTTTCAATCTCGTAGAATGCCTTATAGCGCTATCTCTATGATACTGTTGGCTATCCTGTTGTTTTTCTTTAATGACATTGCATTAGCTTATAACAGTAGCACGGTTTCAGCTGGACTTTTGTTTATGCTTGGATTCTTTCTTTATGGACCTGATTCACTTGTAAGCGCAACAGCAGCGGTTGATTTCGGGACAAGTAAAGGAGCATCAACAGCATCGGGTGTTATAAATGGAATGGGTTCTGTTGGTGCAATTGTCGGAGGAACTATACCCGGATTTTTCAAAGCTACATGGGGTTGGGATGGAGTTTTTATTGCATTAGCAGGCTCGATATTGATTGCTGGTATTTTGATGATTACAAAATGGAATGCACTTCCAGATAGTGTAAATAATAATTAATTAAGAATGGGGATACAAAAATGAGGAAGTACGGAAAACTTTTATATAATTGGTCGGATGGCAATATCGAGGAATCATTGATATTTAATGATGATGCTCAATTAGGCGATATTCCATATGATGTTGCAATTGTTGGGGCGGGTGTTGTCGGTTCTGCATTAGCGTACAAACTTTCTAAATACAAATTAAAAATATTGTTACTCGATAAAAATTATGATGTAGGTGAAGGAACCAGTAAGGGAAATAGTGCAATTATTCATACTGGTTTTGATGCTCCGGTTGATACTTTGGAATCTGAGTTGGTTACAAAAGCATCAATGGAGTGGCCAGAGTTAGCAAAAAAACTTAAGATTCCCTTTGAGGTGTGTGGTGCTTTAGTTGTAGCCATCGATGAAGAACAAGAAAAACAATTAGAAAAAGTTTATGCTAAAGGTTTAAAAAATGGTGTAACAGATATTAAAATTTTGAGTTCTGAAGAAGCAAAAAAACTTGAGCCAAATATTACAGATGATGTTCTTGGCGGCATCTTAATTCCAAGGGAAAGTATTGCAGATCCATTTGCGACTTCGATAGCCTTTTCGGAAGTTTCTTTATCAAATGGTGTAGATATTATTCTGGGTGTTGAGATTACTGCAGTTGAAAATCCAGATGAAAAAACAAAAACACTCGTTACAGATTGTGGTAATAGAATTACTACTAAAATTATTGTAAACGTTGGTGGTCTCGGTAGTGAAAAATTAGCGAAACTTTACAACGGAGAACAATTTGATACTAACCCAAGACGTGGTCAATTTTTAATTTTTGATAAATTCAGTCGTCCAGCAATAAATCATATCCTGTTACCAATACCAACAGTAACAACAAAAGGTGTTTTAGTCGTTCCAACAATTTTTGGCAATCTAATAGCCGGACCAACGGCTGAAGATTATTCACATGATAATAAATTAGTTGCTGATACAACAACTGAACAACTTCAATTATTGTTAGAAGGGGCTTCGAAACTTTATCCTAAATTAAAAGAACAACCCGTTATTAGTATCTTTTCGGGTGTTCGCTCAAATTGCAGCCAAGGAAGTTATTGGATTAGATGTAATGACAATCATCCTGGCATATTAACGGTTGCTGGAATTCGTTCTACCGGATTTACATCCTCTCCTTCTTTAGCTCAACATTTAATCGATGAATTACACGATAAAATTGGATTAAATTTAGAGGTAAATCATGAAGCTATTGATAGCCGCTCTGAAGATAAATGGCCTGGTTGGTGGAAGAGAAGGTATGATGATGAGAAATTTGTTAAAGAAAATCCAGAGTATGGAAAAGTAGTGTGTTATTGTGAACAAATTACTCGTGGTGATGTTATTCAACATTTAGATTCACCCTTAAAACCTCGTACTTTAGATTCAATAAAACGCAGAACCCGTGCACAAATGGGAAGATGCCAGGGTTTTGATTGTATGGTAAATATAGCTGAAATTATTTCGGATCATTGTGAAGTACCTCTAGATAAAATATCAAAACGTGGTCCGGGTAGTGAAATAGCTCAATCTCTAACTTCAAATTATTCGGATGAGGCAAAAAATGAACTCAACTAAACATTTTAGCGTTGTCATTATTGGAGCAGGGCCAGCAGGAGTTGGCGCTGCTTTGAAGTTATACAAAAGTGGAATTAAATCCATTGCAATTATTGAGCGTAATGATAAAATTGGTGGTATTCCATCTTTTTACAAAAGGAAAAAGGGTGGTGTAAGAACATTTATGAGATGGTCGAGAGGTGGCTACCCAGTTTTTGGTCAGGATTACGCAGCATGGCTTGGAAAACAGATATTAAAAACAGACGTTGAAGTTAAATTAGAAAGCCAAGTTTTAGAAATTGACGCAAAAGGCAAAATGTTAACTTTCGTAAATTCTAAAGAAGGGAAAGTAAACCTTTCGGCTGATGCAATTATAAGGGCATGTGGTTCAAGGGAAGAGACTCCAGCAGAGAGAAAATGGATTGCAGGAGCAAGACCAGTAAAAGTATTTTTCACAAAGCAAATACTAAACTTAGTAGATAGAAATAATTTATTACCGATGAAGAAACCATTGATAATTGGATCTGATATAATTGCCTACGCTGCTGCTGCAAAATTGAAAGCTGCAGGTGCATCTGATTCCACAATTGTTGATAACAGAACCAGCCCGAAAGCTCCGTTTTATGAACGACTTTACTTTAGATTTTGGGGTAATCCACAGTATCGTGGTTTTGATGTAAAATCATTAGAAATAACTGGTGTTAAATCTGCAACTGGTGTTAATTTAAATGGTACTCATATAGATTGTGATGGAATAGTTATTTGTGGAGAACTTATTCCTAATAGTGAGTTAGCTTTAATTGGTAATCTCAAGGTTAATATTCCTTCAAGGATTCCAGTGATTAATAAAAATTATCAGCTTTCAGAATCAGGCTGGTTTGCTGCTGGGAATATTCTTGGCGGATTTCATGGCGCTGAGTGGTGTTACTATGATGGCAAAAAAGTTGCGGATTACGTACTTAAATATATTTCAAAATCATAATCGTTCATTCTGGTTTTTGATATCAGTTGTTTAAAATGATAAGGGGTTATTATGGAATTTGATCAGTTGATTATTTGGCTTATGGCAATTGGAATTCTTATCGGTGGTATTGATAGAATTATTGGTAACAAATTCGGACTAGGTGAACAATTTGAAGAAGGCTTGAATGCTATGGGTCCGTTAGCATTGGGAATGGTGGGAATTGTAACATTAGCTCCAGTAATAGCTAATGTTTTAGGCCCTGTAATTATTCCAGTATTTACCTTTATGGGTGCAGATCCTGCAATGTTTGCAATGATACTGGCTAACGATATGGGAGGGTACCCACTTGCAATGGAACTTGCACAAAATGAACAGGCTGGATTATTATCGGGATTAATAGTTTCTTCAATGATGGGGTGTACACTAGTTTTTTCAATCCCCGTTGGTTTAGGACTAATAGAATTTAAAGACAGACCCTTTTTTGCAAAAGGATTATTAATTGGACTGATAACAGTCCCAATCGGTGGAATTGCCGGTGGATTAATTGCCGGTTTTGATCCGGTATTAGTTTTAGTGAATAATATTCCTGTAATAATTCTTGCAATTATTTTTGTTGTAGGATTGATTTTTTTTCCAAAACAAATGATAAAAGGTGCACTGCTTTTTGGTAAACTGATTATTATTGTAATTACTATTGGTTTAGCGACTTCTGCTTTTCAGGAGTTGACCGAAATCATTATCATCCCCGGTATGACGCCAATTATGGAGGCAATGGAAATTATTGCCATGATTGCAATTGTACTACTAGGAACTTTCCCTATTTTAACAATTGTTACAAAATTCTTGAATAAACCGTTGACTGCAATTGGTAAAAAAATAGGAATGGATGCAACTAGTGCTGCTGGCATTGTAATTACAATGGCTAATAGTATTCCAGTCTATAAAATGATGAAAGATATGGATCCAAAAGGGAAAGTAATTAATACAGCATGGTTAGTTCCGGCAACTGCTGTGTTAGGTGATCATCTGGGATTTACTGCGGCAGTAAGACCGGATATGATAACTCCCGTTCTATTTGGGAAACTAATAGCCGGAGTTTTTGCAATTCTAATAGCACTGTACTTTACAAAAGATCTAAAATATGAGATTGATCAAAGTAATGAAATGGAGCAAAATGTTGTCTCAATAATTAAGTATAGCAAAGAATATACACGCAAAATTAAATAATGCTATGGAAATACTTAGAAAACCAGAAATAATACTAAAACCAGAAAAGACATTTTGGACTAATTATCATATGCATAGTCATTATTGTGACGGTGTAGGAGAATTAGAAGCATATGTAATAAGGGCTATAGAAAAAGGAATGCTTGCCATAGGTTTTTCAAGTCATGCACCCAAACCTTGCGGTATGTTCTGGCATATGAAGAAAGAATTATTATGTGAATATATAAAAGAAATGAGTTTTCTGAAAAATAAATATCATGATGATATTAAAATATACTCCGGGTTGGAAGTAGATTATATACCAAATGTTATTGGTCCAAGCCACTTTCGGGATCTGAATTTGGATATAATAATAGGCTCCGTACATTATGCTGGGATGTTTGAAAATGGCGAAAACTGTATCATTGAATACACTGAAGAAAAATTTGTTGAGGGATTGGAATTAATCTTTAATAATAATATTATCGAATTAGTAAGAACCTATTATGACAATATAATTTCGATGGTCAATAATGACCCACCCGATTTAATAGGTCATTTTGATATAATGAAAAAATTCAATTACGGCAATAAATTTTTTAATGAAAAAGATAGATGGTATCAAAACATAGTAGCGGAAGTTATTAAGGTTATTGCTAAAAAAAAATGTGTAGTTGAAATTAATACAAGGGGATATTACAAAGGAATTACTGAGGATTTTTATCCTAGTCGGTGGATATTAGAGAAATGTCTTGAATATAATATTCCTATTACTATAAGTTCTGATGCACATCAGGTTCAAGAAATTGATAGTGGGTTTGAATCAGCAGCATCGCTTCTTATAGAGATAGGATATAAACACGTATATATTTTCATTGAGGGGAAATGGTGCAAGGCAGATCTGAAAGCTAAAGGATTAGTATTTAAATAAAGATGAAACTAAATTTCTGTTTTTGAAAAAACAGTAAAGAGTTAAATGTTTTTTTCAACTGAATTTAAAATATATGGTATGAGCAAAATGAAATATTATCTTGGAATAGATCAAGGAACAACAGGTACAACATCAATAATATTTGATGAGGAATGGAATATTTGCGGGAAAGGGTCTGTTGAACATACTCAATATTATCCTAAACCAGGCTGGGTTGAACACGACCCGATGGAAATTTGGAATAAAACTAAAGAGTCCGTAGCAGTGGCATTAGATCATGCAAGAATAAATGCCAAGGATTTAAGAGCAATTGGTTTGGATAATCAAGGTGAAACTTGCATGGTTTGGGATAAGAAAACAGGCAAGCCCATATATAACGCTATTGTTTGGCAAGATAGAAGAACCGCAAAAAGAGCGGATGAACTGAAAGAAAAATACAATGATCTTATAGTAAAGAAAACCGGTTTAACAATTGACGCTTATTTTTCTGCATTAAAAATAAAGTGGATACTGGATAACGTATCGGGTGCCAAGCAAAAATCCGAAAAAGGAGATTTATTAGTTGGAACTTTAGATACATGGCTTCTTTGGAAAATGACGGCTGGGGAAGTATATGTAACAGATTCTTCCACAGCTTCCAGAACAATGTTGTTTAATCTACACACTAACCAATGGGACGATGAAATTCTAAATATTATTGGAATCCCTAAATCGATTCTTCCTGAAATAAAAGATAGTGCTGAAATCTATGGTTATACTTCAACAGATTTTATTGATGCAAAAATACCAATTGCTGGAGGAATTGTAGATCAGGCAGCGGCATTATTTGGTCAGGCTTGCTTCGAAGAAGGCTCAGTAAAAACCACTTATGGTACTGGTTGTTTTATGCTAATGAATACTGGAGATAAACCTATTGTTTCTAAAAACGGATTAATTACAACAGCAGTTTGGAGTATAGATAAAAAAATCACATATGCTTTGGATGGTGGTGTATATATTGCCGGTGCTGCTATTCAATGGCTTCGGGATGGTCTTAAAATTATAAAGAATGCTGATGAAACCGAAGCATTGGCAAAATCAGTTCCCGATTCAGGGGGAGTGTACTTTGTTCCTGCTTTTTCAGGGTTAGCAGCACCCTATTGGGACCAATATGCAAGAGGCACGATGATAGGAATAACTGGAGGTACTACAAGGGCACACATAGTTAGGGCAACTTTGGAAGCAATTGCTTTTCAAGTAGCAGAGAATTTAGAAGTTATGAAAAAAGATTCTGGTATTGATATCAATGTAATGAGAGCTGACGGGGGTGCTGTTGTTAATGAATTTCTTATGCAGTTTCAAGCTGATATATTGGGGATACCTGTTGATGTTCCAGTCATTCATGAAACAACCGCATTGGGTGCTGCATACCTCAGTGCTTTGGGAGTTGGAGATTTTAATTCTGTTGAAGCAATAAACAGTAATTGGAAGTTAAGCAAAAGATATATGCCATCAATTGATGATGACAAAAGAAAGACAATGATGGAACAATGGAAAAAAGCGGTGAAAAGATCAACTAAATGGATCGAAGAAGAATAGTGATGAATTGGAATTAGGTGGTTTATTTGAAATAATTAATATGTATTAATAGAATTCAATATTATAAGGAAAACTTAACATGATTAGCAAAATTTCAACTTTGATACTTGTTCTTTTTATGTTTGTTGCTGGCAGTGGCAATGAGTCAAATGACATTTTAGGCCAATCTGTGGTGGATAATAATTCCTATCACACATCCGTTTTTGTTAAAGACGACAGATTGCAGCGTATTAAAGATGCAGCGCCAGCTATAAAACTAATATTTGAAAAATTTGCTATTACTAATAAAATACCGGGTATTGCTTATGGGATAGTAATAGATGATAGCCTGGTTATCGGCTCAGCAATGGGTTTAATCAATCTGGATAACAAGTTACCCGCTACTACAAATTCGTGCTTTCGTATTGCTTCCATGACTAAGAGTTTTACTGCTATGGCCATTCTTAAATTAAGGGATGAAGGCAAACTGAATCTTCATGATCTTGTTTCTGATTATATTCCAGAAATGGCCAACCTCAAGTACATCACAAGTGATGCTCCAGCCATTAACATTCAGCACTTACTCACAATGACATCTGGGCTTCCGGAAGATAATGCATGGGGAGATAGACTGTTGGATGAAACAGAACAAATGGTTATAGATATGTTTGTGCAAGGCGTGTCTTTTTCCAATATACCAGCTTTTGAATATGAGTACAGTAACACAGGGTATGCGTTGCTTGGGATTATTATTTCGCATGTTTCTGGTATGCCTTATCAGGACTATATCAGCGAGAATATCCTTCAACCGTTGGGTATGGAACATACATATTGGGAATACTCAGACATTGACGAAGCACAATTGGCGCACGGCTATCGGTGGGAAGATGAGCAATGGAAGGCAGAGCCAATGCTTCATGATGGTTCTTTTGGAGCTATGGGAGGATTGATTACAACTATTAAAGATTTTGGAAAATATGTTAGTTATCATTTATCAGCTTGGCCTCCCAGAAATGGAGAAGAAACGGGACCTGTTAAAAGAAGTACTCTTAGAGAAATGCATACCCCGCAGTTCCCACGTTTAAAAGCAGAAAGTACTAATTGGAATGGAGACACATGTGCCACCATGAGTGGATATGGTTATGGACTGAGTATCATTAGAGATTGCAGAGGTATAACATTGGTTCGACATGGAGGTGCTCTCCCTGGTTTTGGTAGTAATTACATCTTTTACCCTGAATATGGTGTTGGCATTATGGCTTTTGGCAACCTGACATACACATTCCCACTACCCGAAAAAGAGTTTAGAACATTTCTTTTTGAAACCGTCGGATTACAGCCTCGCCAACTTCCAGTTTCTGATATATTGTTGCAAAGACAAGAGCAAGTAGTTCAATTAATTCAGAGTTGGGACTCCGGCATGGAAACTGAAATTCTGGCAGAAAATTTTTACTTGGATATACCCAGAAAACTCCGCATAGCCTCAATTAAGGATATGTTTGATAAAGCAGGTACAATCATAAAAATAAATGCAATAGAGCCAACCAATCAGTTACGTGGAGATATTAAAATTCAAGCCGAGAATGGCATAGTCAATGTTTTCTTTACACTTAGTCCAGAGAAGAACCCGAAAGTGCAGGAAATGGAAGTATCGTTTAAACCAAATGAATCCAAGTGAAATGTATATGTTCAGTATAAGGACATAGGTTAAATGGATTATTTAAAGAAGTTAATGTGAATATATAAATTAAATATTATAAGGATGAATGAAATGATCAGAAAAATTTCAATAGTAATAATTCTTTTTTTTATTGTTGCTTGCAGTGGCAAAAAAGAAAATGACTTTTTACGCCAACCTATGGTGGGCATTATTCAGAACAACGAAGTGCCAATTTTAATTAAAACAATTTCTGAAGTCAAAGTTAGAATTGAGTATAAAAAAAATGATGAATCACCTAGTGCGTTTACTAAATGGCAAACTCTAACCAAAACTAATTCACTTACAACAAACTTGCTTCTGAGTAATCTTGATTATAGTACAGAATATCAATACAGAGTTGAATTTGATGAAGATAATTATTCTAAGTGGTATGCTTTTAACACTTTACCAAAGCAGGGAGAGCCTGGGAAATTCAATTTTATATTCTCTGCATGCTTAAGACAAAAGTACATGGGGTATGATATTTTTACACAAATCAAATCACATAATCCAAATTTTGTAGCGCTGCTTGGTGATCAAATGTACAGCGATTATGATGGTAATCTCAATATACTGGAGTCATATTTATCTAATGATAGTCTTAGAGAAGCTTTGGCTCAAGAAGGGGAAATAATTCTGAATGATAAAACTGTTATAGATGCTTTTAGAAGTAAATATAGTCGAGTATATAAAGAGGGATTTCAAAATATGGCTAGCGGAATCCCACTTTTGGCAATTTGGGATGATCACGACTATGGTGAAGATAATTCAGATGGAACTTATCGATACAAAGATGAGGCAAAAACTGTTTTCAAAGAGAACTTTCCCCAATATCCGTTTGAACAAAATGATGAAGGGATATATTATAAAATTACAATAGCTGATGTAGATATTTTTGTGCTTGATACTCGTTGGTACCGTTCTCGAATGGATGAGGAAGATGGAAAAAACAAAACTATGCTTGGGGATAAACAGTTACAATGGTTATTAGATGGTATTAAAAATTCAAATTCAAAATTCAAAATTATTTTTTCTAGTGTATCGATGAACGACTATGGTGGTGATACATCATCCGATAAGGATGGTATAGACAATTGGAATGGGTACAAATTTGAGAGAAATAAAATAATATCTTTAATCAATGATAACAATATTAAGGGTGTCCTAGTTTTTTCAGGCGATCAACATTATCCGAGTGCTCATATTTTAAATTGGCAGAGTCCACTAATAACATCGTCAAAGGATGATAATTCTGTAGAATACTTACTTTCAAATATAGGAAATGCAGTTTTTGATTTTTCATCTTCACCACTTAGTTATAAATCAGCAACTGGTACTGCTTTAAATTTATCTAACCAAAAGAATCCACTCATTTCTTATGAAATATATAGACCTGAGTATGCAAAACCTGAAAATGATAAGCACGATGGAAAGATTAATCTTACTTCAGTTTTTGGTGCTGTGGAAATTGATACTAAAAGTGTACCAGCTAAAGTTACAATGAAGTTTTTTGAATACGATAAAATCTCTTCAATGATTATGGAAACTTATAAAATAATTATTTCTGACTAATAATTTATTGATTTGCAATTTTTTATATGATAGAAAATGGTGGTATTATTGAAATAGCTCATAGTAATGGGCTATTTCAATAACAATACTATATTGTAAAGTTTCACAACAGGGCAGAAAATAAAATAATATTGTAATTGAAAAAGACAATAAATAATTAAATTGTTTGGGAGCTACATTATGGATGAAAATGTTTTTGAAAAAGGACTAGAATTATTTATTTTACAAACCGCTTTAATAGGTTCAATTGTAAGCGGTATGGTTGTTTTATTTCTTTCAATTGTTCAATCGTACGCAAAATCGATAAATAACATATTGAGTCTAAAGCTACATTCTGAGGTTTGGAGAATATCAACAATCCTATTTATTGATATATTTCTGGTTATTACAGTGATTATTGGATTTTTATTGTTGAATCCTGATGGGATGGCAGATATTAAAATTGCTATGCCGTTTTATCCAATAGCTACAATTCTATTTGCCATTTCTCTAGTACTCAGAATTTTTTATAATGGTCATAACACAACAGACCCTAATTTTCTTAAGTCTCTTTGGATAATATTTTTTGCAAATATTTTTAATATTATTGGCTATTCATTTATTATGAAAGCCCCTAGTGGGGAGTATCTTACAAAACATCCAAGTAAATTTTGGACTTTTATTAAATCTTATTTAGTTTCAAATGGCAGCATGGAAGGGTTGGAATTCTCTCAAGTTACTTTTTATGTTTGTTTCCCCATTTTAATTGCCGTCTTTATCTGGGGATTTAAATCGGCAATTAGAGAATTAAAAATCAAAAATATTGCCTAACTTTTTTTTGTTGCAGAATGATTTTAAATAATCCACAGCTCATTCAGTATAAGATTCCTTATGATCGATTATCGTGGTGATACATCAATCGACAGATCAGGATAAGATGGTTGGTGGGATTTAAATTTGCACGTGACTAAGTGTACTTTTCAAAAACACTAAAACTAAGGAGGTTTCAATGAAATCATTTAGTAAATTAATTTTTGTTGTCATTAGTCTATTTCTAATCAATTCATGTTCTAGTAATAAAGAAGAAAAATGGTTAATTAAATCTCCATCAGTTTTAGAGTATACACAATTATTTTTCCCCGATAGTGCTGTTATCCCAAATGGTCGCAAGATTACTCCCATTGGCAAACAAATTAAAGTTGCGCCTCATCCATACGGATTAGTAGTTAGCCCAGATGGTTCGATGATTGTAACTGCAAATTCAGGTATCAAACCTTTTTCTGTCTCAATTATTAAAAATCTGGATACAGATGAGCCCACTGTAATTCAAATTCCAGATAGCAGTAGTGATGAAGGTATATTAGAAGCAGTTTACATGGGGCTTGCAATATCACCAGATAACAACAAATTATTTGTTGCTGGCGGTCAGGAAGGTGTGATCTATATCTTTGATCTCAATACATACAAGAAGTTAGGAGAAATAGATTGCAAAGCTGATCGTGCCGGAAGAGATGTAAAGCATTCCTATATAGGTGATATGGTGTTATCTTCAGATGGCAATACACTTTATGTCTTAGATCAGGTACAGTTTGAGATGTTGATGATAAATACTGACAAAATGAAAATTAAAAAGACTGTAAAAGTAGGGAGATACCCATTTGGCATTACGTTATCACCAGATGAAAAAAAAGCATTTATTGCAAATGTAGGTGTTTTTGAATATAAACGAATTGAAGGCATTGATAATGATAGATTAAAAGAAATGGCTCTTGAGTATCCTGCATCCCCTTATCTCTCAACTGAAATGATTGAAGGAATTGAAACCGATTCTATCCAAATTCCACCTCTTGGAGATCCGAATGTTCCAGAATCTTTTTCCGTTTGGACGGTTGATTTGAATAAAGAGCAACTTGAAGTAGTATCCAAAACTAAAACTGGATTTTTAATTGGTGAAATGGTCGATGGAATTCCAGCTGTTGGAGGCTCAAGTCCAAATTCTGTTGTTTCGACAGATAAGTATGTTTTTGTAAGCAATGGAAATAATGACTGCATTTCAGTTATTGATATTAAGAGAGATACAATAATTACTAATATTTTATTATCTCCAGATAAAAGGATAAAACATTTAAGGGGTATAATTCCTTTTGGCCTCACTCTATCAACTGATAGTAAGTATTTATATGTTGCAGAATCGGGAATTAATGCAGTGGCTGTTATTGATGTAGAAAACCTAAAGGTTCTTGGTCACTTTCCAGTGGGCTGGTTTCCTGCAAAATTAAAAGTATCAAAAGATGGTAAAAAGTTATACGTAGCTAATGCAAAAGGATTTGGAAGTGGTCCAAACGCAGGTCCAAACTTTGACAATAAAGACGGTACTTATATTGGAAATTTAATGAATGGGGTTGTTTCCATTATTGATATTCCATGCATTGATCAATTGGAAGATCTTACTCAAAAAGTAATCAGTAACAATTTTCAATTTACAAAATTTGTTAAGAAAGTTAATGATAATCCAATTCCACTTTATCCTGGTGAAAAAGAATCTCCAATAAAACATATAGTTTTTATTTCAAAAGAAAATAGAACTTATGACGAAGTCTTTGGTCAAGTAAAGAGAGGCAAAGGATTACCTTCAATTGCAAGATTTGGTAACAACCAGAATTTAAAAAACAAAAAAAATGAAACCCTTGAGAATGTTAACGTAATGGTGAATCATTTAGAGTTAGCAAAGAAATATTCAATTGCTGATAATTTCTATTGTGACTCTGATGTTTCTGCTGACGGCCATAGGTGGTTAGTATCAACATATCCGAATGAATGGGTAGAAGTAAATGTGGCTTCAAGCTCTGGAGGTGGAAGAAGTATGATGGAAGATCCTGATGCTCCTGGAAATCTTGCTTTTGTAGGTTCCACAGGGGCGATTTATCCTGAAGATTATAATGAAGCCGGTTCTATTTGGGAACATATGGATAGAAATAATATTGATTTCTTTAATTTTGGATTTGGATTAGAATTAGCTCCGCCACTATCGGATTTAGCTTTTAAATATACTGGTGTAAGATATGTAATCAATTATCCAGTACCTGCACCTATGTTTGACAAATCATCAAAGAAATATGCAACGTTCAATACGAGCATTCCAGATCAGTTTAGGGTCGATATGTTTTTTGAGGAGTTTAACGAAAGGTGGAAAGGAAAAAACAAACAATTACCTTCTGTACTTACCATCCTTTTGCCTAATGATCATGGATCCAGAGAAAGACCAAATGAAGGGTATCCATTTTTTGAAAGCTATATGGCTGATAATGACCTTGCATTAGGAAGGATTGTTGAATTCTTATCCAAGACAAAATATTGGAAAAACATGGCAATTGTAATTACAGAAGATGATGCCCAGGGTGGAGTAGATCATGTTGATGCACATAGAAGTATTTTAATGGTTATTTCTCCTTATGCTAAAAAAGATTTTGTTGGGCATGTTCACTATAGTTTTGGAAGTATATTTAAAACATTTTGGAATATTCTTGGAATACCTTATCTAAATCAGTATGACGCCGGTGCAAATGATTTTAATGATATGTTTACTTCTACTCCAGACTTCACTCCTTACAAGGCAAAGATGGTTGATCAAAGAATCTTTAATCCCGATAAGGCATTAGATCCATTTGATGCTGAGTTTAACTGGGGTTTATTTAATCAAGATAAACCGATTGATAATATTGAAACTATGAAAGAACAGCACAAAGATATAAAGGAGTAAAGATTGTCCCTGTTCAAAACCTGTCCCTATCCAAAACCTGTTATGTAAAAAGTCAAGTAAGAAAACAACCATCCCAAAAATAATATTCGAAAGAGACCTTTACTGTGAAGCGTGTATAAGACAGAATTACTTCCTAGAAAGTTTTATCTCCCTCGTTCTGTAGGGGTATATTTAAAAGAACAATCACA
>JAQICK010000349.1 GCA_027858595.1 Melioribacteraceae bacterium | reverse complement strand
CCCCAATCTGAACTAATCATATTTCCAATGTTTAAGAAATCTAAACTAAGCTGGAAAGCATGTGTGTTATCGCCAATGTTTAATGCAAAATCTTGAAGGATTCTTAAATCTATTTGACTAAACCATTCGCTTATTGCACCATTTCTCTCTGCATAATCACCTCTTCGTGTGCTAAGGTAATCGTCTTGTTCGATGTATGCGTTTAACTGATTCCAAATCTCTTCTGGACTTCTTGTATCGCCACCATCAGTTGGAACTAAGTTAATTTCAGAAGAATTTGCTGGAACATAAATAAGGTCATTATTTTGTCCAATACCATCGTTATTAACATCACCCGCATATGTGTACGAAAATCTAGCACCTGAACCAGTTTCAAAGAATAAAGAAATTGTTGTTGCATAGCTTCCACCATAGAAAAATTTCCAAGAACCAGCACCAATAATTCTGTGATCCATTCCCCAATCAGAATAACTTAATTCTGGAGTGTTATTGTTTCCAACAACTGGATTTAATTGGAATGCATCCGCAGCAATTTCACCAGGGCTACTTGTTATATCTTTTGCTTGTGAATAAGTATAAGCAACCATTGCAAATGCAAATGGAGAGATGTTTTTTCTCAACTTTGCAGTCATACTATATTGATAACCTTCATCTGTGTTATCAAGAACAATAGCACCGGCATCTAGAAAACTTCCAAATTCAGTTGCACCATAAAAACCATTAACTTTATTCTCAGACCCTTGATAAACTTCTCTATTATCAGCACCTTCAAGATTACCAGTAGGAAGATCCATATTATAGTTTTTATGAACTACAGCATTTATATCTTTATTGTATATTCCTTCTAAAGTACCAACCATTCCCCAAGGTAATTCTTGGTCAACAGCAAAATCTGTTCTCCAAACTTGAGGCCATTTGAAATCATCTGTAGTAGCATTAATTTGGAATGTATAGAACGGATCAATTGTTCTATTTGAAAATTGATTTCCAATCCATACAAAACGTAATCGACCAGTAAATACGCCAGTACCACCACGTAATTGAGTTGATCTATCACCCTTTAAATCATAGTTAAAACCAACTCTTGGTGATAACAATGGTGTAGCAGAAGGCACATTACTAACATCAACTGTTGCGTCATTTCCAAATTCATCTTTGAATGTTTCTGCTTCAATAATTGGATTAGCTTCTGGTTTATCAAAATAAAGAGGCATATCCATTCTGATACCAGCAGTAAGTTTTAATTTATTGTTTACTTGCCATTCGTCTTGAGCATACAATGAAAATTGACCAACACTAAATTCAGCAACTTTGAAAGGATTTTTATTAGAGTTTGCAACATCTGCATTATAATCGTTGAAGTTAGCAACATCATTAGGATCTGTGTGCAATCTAAAATCATCCATTGAATCATATGTATATCCAGGATAATAGAATAAGTTAAACGAATTCATAAAATCGAAGCTTTCTAGTGAAGCACCAACAGTAACAATGTGATCATTTAGATAAATGGAGAAATCGTTTGTAATTTGAAAAACATTTTGGTCTAAAATATTGTTTGTGGAAAATCTTTCTAAACCAAATGAGGCGTAGTTTGAATTGTTTTTATTAATATCGATAGATGGGAAATCAGCACTTTTTGATTCTCTGTAATCTCTAAAAGTAGTATAAGCTACAGTAAGATGGTTAGAATAATTATTACCAAATCTACTTGTTAATTGAGAAACAAATGAGTTTATATCATTATTAATAATATAACTTGTATTTTCAAAAGGAAGAGAATTGACACTAGGTCCACGTCCACCAGCAGAAATAGCTGGATGAGGCAGAACATCACGCCAAGATCTTAAGTAATTATATCGAAACGAGAAATCATGATCTTGATTAATATTCCAATCAATTTTCGCAAGTAATTTTTCATTTTCTGTTTTATGATTATAGTTTTCATAAGCTCCTGTTTCATAACCATAAACATTATTTAGAGTGTTTTTAATTTCATCTAAATCAGAAGCTGATACATTAGATACATTTGCACCGCTTGCTCCTGGAGTTGAGGCGAGTAAAGTTGTTGCAGGTTCTTCTCTTCTTTCCATTTCAGCATTAACAAAGAAGAATAATTTGTTTTTAATAATTGGTCCACCAAGTCTAAAACCATATTGCCCATAACTAAGATCTGGGTTTTCAACATCCAAATCACCAACTTTAGAACCAATCATAGATTCATTTCGCATAAATCCATATGCAGAACCTATAAACGTATTTGTACCACTTTTTGTAACTGAGTTAATACCAGCACCAGTAAACCCACCTTGACGAACATCGTAAGGAGCTATAGTAACTTGTATCTGGGCAATAGCATCCAAACTTACTGGTTGAGCATTCGCTTGTCCACCAGGAGTAGGGACATCTAAACCAAAAGAGTTATTAAAGATAGAACCATCAAGAGAAAAATTGTTATAGTATGCATTTCTACCACCAAAACTTCCTCCGCTTGCTTGAGGAGTTAAACGCGTATAATCAGAAACACTGCGTGAAATAGTAGGTAATGCTTTAATTTCATTTTTAGAAATGTTAGTAGCCGCACCAGTTCTATCAGCATTTAAATCGTTATCTTGTTCTGCCGACACAACTACTTCAGATAAATCCACCGATTCATCTGCTAATGTAAATGTCACACGAACATTTTGACCAAGTGCTAAATGAATGTTCTCTTTAACTTGTGATTGAAAGCCAACAAAAGATACAGTTACTTTGTATGGCCCACCAATACGAATATTTTGTAAAACAAAACGGCCATTATTCAGTGAAGCGGCACCATATTGCGTTCCACTTGGAAGGTGAATTGCAACGACATTAGCACCAGGTAATGGGCTACCATCCTTGTCAGTTACAATGCCGTTCATTGAAGCTGTTGTAACACCTTGGGCGAAAAGAGAAGTAAATGTGAAAGAAACAAGAAGAATGACAAAGGAGAAAAAAGTTTGGATTTTTTTCATGAAACCTCCGTGAAAATGATTTTTTGTTAATTAGATGTGCGATTTAGCTCACACTTTAAAAATGTGTTGAATGAAAGTTACAATATATTTATTAAATAATAAAACGTGTATTTAATAAATATTTATCTAATTTTAGATAAAATTATTGCCTACAAACAATGCTTCAATTAATAATTTATTTCCCACACTGGAATAACCTTCTTCTTTTACAATTCTTTGCCCTTGAGGACTTAGCACCCAATCGATAAACTTCTTAACATTTCCCGATGGTGAGCGAGATGTGAGATATCTTGGTTAATGGATAATTATCATCTTTTGTGTTTTTGCTGTTTGGTTCAATTCCGTTAACAGAAATTAACTTAATATCTTTGCCAATGCCACCAAAGCCAATGCCATTTTTGTTGTTTTCAATAGATTCAAAAATTTCAAAACCAACAAATACAATTGTTCCCGATTCACGCCCTTCAAAAGGATCACTTCCTAAATACTCTAGATGCCTTTTTATATTTGATGAATCCTGTGCAACAGAATAGTCAACAACAAGGATTGACAGAAGGAAAAGTAATATTTTGTGAAATTTGTTTGTCAAAATTATTCCAAATAAATATGAAAGATAATTACATCGTAATACTTAAACATTCCTATTTAGATATTGCGAATAGTCTTTTAAGATTGGTTTGTATTCTCCGGAAAACAAATCCGACGAGATAATAAAATCTGCTGTAGAACGATTATTGGCAATAGGAATATTATATAGCACCGCAATGCGAAGCAGTGCTTTTACATCAACATCGTGTGGTTGCGGTTCCATTGGATCCCAGAAGAAAATAATTATATCAATTTTACCTTCGGCAATCATAGCACCAAGTTGTTGATCTCCACCAAGCGGACCTGATTTCAGTTTCTTAATTTTTACGGTTGTTTTCTTTTCATTCTTTTCTTTAAGAATTTTTTCAATCATTTTTCCTGTTGTGCCAGTGCAAACCATTTTGGTTTCCAGTAAAGAACCAGCATTGAATGAAACCCATTCTGCTAAATCCTTTTTTCTATTATCGTGTGCAACAAGGGCAATTGTTTTGTCCATTATTATTTCCTTTTATTTTAAATTCTTTGAAACAATGACTCTCTTTTCTTTGCAAATTTTCTATACCTTTACTTACTACACTCATCAACCAAATAAATAATTGAACGATACTCAATTCCAGCATTGTACGATAAACCAATCTCGCAAGTTTTACTGTTGGAATATCCCTCGTGGCAACTTTCGGTTAATTGAGGCTTTAAATCTTTAAGTGCTGATTCGTTTAATTCCGGAAAGTTAAATCCCCTATCGCCAGCAAATCCGCAACAAGTAACGTTTTCTGGAATTATTACATCAGCTGCACAAGCTTCTGCTACTTTTATAAATTTATCTGTTAATCCCATTTTTGTTGAACTGCATGTAACATGAACAGTAATTGTTTTATCTTGTTTTGTTAGTTCCAAGTTATCAAGTAGATAATCACTAATAAATTCAACCTGTTCATAGATTTTTAATTCGTTACCACCCTCTAAGTCAATACGATTTTTTGTTGTTTGCAAACATGGAGATGTATCATAAAGAATTGGATATTTACCATTTTCTGAGATGCTAATTAACTCTGCAATTAATTCATCCGATTTTTTGTTGCCTTCTTCGTTATGCCCCTTACTTAACCAAGGCATTCCGCAACAAAGATTATCTACCCCTTTTGGATATACTATATCGTACCCAGCTTTTACTAATAACCGATGAGTAACAGTAGTAAGCGATTCATCAGTTTTACTATCTTTAGGATTTCCCATTGTTCTACTAATACAACTTGGGAAATAGACAACTCTCTTTTCGTTGTTTGCTGTAACTACTTCTGGCAATAATTTATCAGCAGCCTTTGGCATCCATCTATTCCAAAGGGGAAAGTTCTTCCCAAATATTTTCTTCTTTTTCTTAGCTAAAAATTCAACAAGAGGAGTTCCAAACAACAGATGCCAAAAGTGAACAAAGTTTAACCCAACTTTCATTATTGATAATAAAACAGAAAGATTATTTCCTATCACCTTTCCAACAGATTCTCCTGTATTGGAAATATCATCTGCTCGTAATTCTTTAATTAGCTTACCTGTATCAATATCAACTGGACAAGCAATGGCACACAATCCGTCAGTAGCACAAGTTTCTTCGCCATAATATAGGAATGATTCTATAAGCTCATTTTTTCTATCCACTTCTTTTCCGCTTCGAGAAAGTTTCGCAATTTCACGATATGTAGTAATACGCTGACGTGGCGTAAGGGTTAAATCCCTTGACGGACAACTGTTTTCACAAAAACCACATTCGATACATTTATCAATAATATCACGTGCTTGTGGAAGTGGTTTAAGATTTTTTAGATGAATATTTTTATCATCATTTAGTATAACGCCTGGATTAAGAATATTTTCTGGATCAAATATTTTCTTAATTTCTTGCATCATCTTATACGCTTTTTCTCCCCACTCATATTTTACGAATGGAGCCATATTACGGCCAGTTCCGTGTTCAGCCTTGAGAGAGCCTTTGTACTTACCAGCAGTCATTTCTATAACTTCATCCATAAAGGCTTTATATCGCTGGACTTCCTTTTCATCACTAAAATCTTGATTAAAGACAAAGTGCAAATTTCCTTCGAGCGAATGCCCAAATATTATTGCTTCACTGTAACGGTACTTTGCAAATAGCGATTGTAATTCCAATGCTGCATCAGCTAGTTTATTCAATGGGAAAGCTACATCCTCAATTATGCACGATGTTCCAATCTCTCTCATTGCACCAACTGATGGGAACAATCCTTTGCGAATATCCCAAAGCTTTGAATACTCAGACTGAACATCAGTAAATGAAACTGGGAGAACTAAATCGTATTCAGCTAAACTCTCTGTAATCTGAACTATTTGTTTTTGGAGTGCTGGTTTATCTATAGCAGAAGTTTCTACAAGAAGAGATGTTGCACTTTCGTCCAGTGTTTTCAAGTAGTCTGGCATTCCAGTTTTATCTTCAACAGAACGTAGCGCAGCTCTATCCATAATTTCAACTGCATCAACTGCTTGCTTCTTCAATGTAAACACGGCTTTGCACGCATCTCGCATATTTCGGAACAAGATTAACGCACTTGCTTTATTTGGTGCTTCAAGAACAGTACGATATGTTATTTCAGAAATGAACCCGAGTGGTCCATCTGAGCCAATCATTAAATGTTGAAGAATATCAATAGGGTCAGAAAAATCAACAAGCGAATTTAAACTGTAGCCTGTTGTGTTTTTCATCTTGTATTTATGTCGAATTAAACTGGCAAGTTCTTCATCTGAATTAATTTCTTTATGTAACTCAACAATGTTTTCAATCAATTCTTTATGAGATTTTTTAAAGTTCTCAACAGAATCCTTATCACCAGTATCGAGTAGTGTTCCATCATGAAATATTACTTTCATACTTTCAAGAGTATTATAACTATTTTGTGCAGTGCCGCAGCACATTCCGCTTGCATTGTTTGCAGCAATTCCACCGATAGCGGCTGAATTAATAGATGCTGGATCTGGTCCAATTTTTTTATCGAATGACTTTAAGTATGCATTTGCAAAACTACCTATTACCATTGGCTCAAGTGCAATAAGTTCCTTATCCTCAGAAATTTTATGACCACGCCAATCTCTTTCAGCCACCATTAATACAGAATCAGAAATAGCTTGTCCAGATAGGCTTGTTCCAGCAGCACGAAATGTAATTGGAATTTTCATTTCATTACATTTAGTTACAACAAACTGAACTTCTTCTGTGTTTTTTACTTTAACAACAATCTCTGGGATTAGTCTGTAGAAACTCGCATCCGTTCCGTAGGCAAGACGATTTAATTCATCTGTGTAAATTTTTTCTTTTGGAATTTTTCTTGCAAACTCATCATATAGTATGCTGTAGATTTCGCTTTTCATTTTTATTGCCATTGCAAAATGTAATCTTATTTATCTGCTCAAATTGTCTTTAGCTTTTATTTTCATTCCCACATGCTTCAAGTGGGAATAATTTACTCACTGAGATTCCCGAAAAATCATTCGGGAATGACAATTCTATCGTTTCCTAAAAATAATTCTAATAGAATGAATAATTACAATTCTAACTTATTAACTTTAGTTCACTTTTCCCAAGGGGATACCTTCGGTAAGTCACTTATAACTTTTTTATTTATCCACACGCTCTTTCAACTTCTTCAACAGTTTTTGGAATTGGTGATTTACCTAAAACTCTATTTCCCGTTTCAGTAACTAAGATATCATCTTCAATTCTGATACCACCGAAGTCCATATATTCAGCTACTTCGTCATAGTTAATAAATTCTGCGAGTTTGTTTTCAGCTTTCCAATTTTTGTAGAGTTGTGGAATAAAATATATTCCAGGTTCTACTGTAATTACAAATCCAGGATGAAGTTCTTTTGCAAGACGAAGATAAGCCAAACCAAACTGTTCACTACGTTGTGTGTTTTCATCGTAGCCAACAAAGCCTTCCCCAAGTCCTTCCATATCGTGCACATCAAGTCCGAGCATGTGTCCAAGTCCGTGTGGATAAAATAGTGCATGTGCTCCTTGGCTTACTGCCTCATCAATATTTCCTTTCATAAGTCCAAGTTCTTTTAATCCACTTGCAATTACCTTTGCTGTTTCAAGATGAATCTCTTTATAGTTTACACCAGGTTTAATTAACTCAATTGCTTTTAATTGCGAATCTAAAACTATGTTGTAGATATCTTTTTGTCGCTGTGTAAATTTGCCACTAACTGGAAATGTGCGAGTTATATCACTAGCATAATGAAGTAGAGATTCTGCCCCAGAATCTAGCAAAGCTAAATCACCGTCCTTCATAATATTTTCGTGATGATGATTGTGTAGTGTCTCTCCATTAACGGAGAATATAACTGGAAATGAAATTCCATTTCCCATTCCAAGAGCCAAGCCTTCTACGGCTCCGAAAACTTCGCGTTCTAAAGTGCCTGCACTGCTGGCACGCATTGCAAGTGTGTTCATTAAATAACTTATATCCAATGCCTTTTCAATCTCTGCCACTTCTTTATCAGATTTAATTGAACGTTGTTTAACTACTGCACGGATAAAATCTTTTGAGGATTTATCATTCACTTCAGAAGGATGAATCTTCAACAATTTATCAAACTCAATCATTATCTGTGCTTGATGTTGCGGTAAATGGTGAACTATCTCGCCAGCATCTATGTGACTTGCCAAAGAATTAGCAAGTTCTGACATTGATTTTGTTTCTGTTACTCCCACTTCAGATGCTTTTTCAGAAATAGATTTTTCTTGTCCCATCCAAACTATATCGTCAATATCTCTATCATTACCAAAAATTATTTCTCTATTATTATCTACATCTATTACCGCCGCTAAGTCTGGTGCATCTATTCCAAAGTAATAAAGGAATGTAGAATCTTGTCTAAATTTATATGTGTTAGCTCGGTAATTCATTGGTGTATCAACAGAACCGGGAAAGAAAAGGATTCCACTTTTCAGTATTTTTTTAAGTTCATTTCTTCTATTAATATATGTTTCGGATGAGAACATTCTACCTCCATAATTATAAATTTTTCGATAATTAAATATATGGAAAATGAAAATAGAATGAGATGAGAATGTTTGCTGATACTATATGTTGCTTATGAATAATTGTTTTTTAACTTATATATCTTCTTCAAGATAGAATGCCTAATTCCAGGAGATAGCGTTTCAACATAGTGGCTTTGTGTCAAAAATTCTATGTCAGATATTAATTCTGGA
>JAQICK010000090.1 GCA_027858595.1 Melioribacteraceae bacterium | reverse complement strand
CGTGCAATATCAAAAAAGAGAGTGCCACGTGTATCTTCAAAACCTTTTTGTTTGCCAGATATTGAAAATGTTTGGCAAGGAAAACCTCCACATAAAATATCGTGCTTTGGAATATTTTTTTCATCAGTTTTTGTAATATCGCCTAATGGTTTTATTCCATGATTGAGTTTGTAAATTTCTGATGCCTTTTCGTCAATTTCAGATGCAAAAACACATTCTGCACCAAAAGATTTTAATGCATAGTGAAATCCTCCAAGTCCTGCAAATAAGTCAATAAATTTATAGTTGTTTAAGGCTTTATATTTTGGGTTGATTTCAATCATGGCTCTGTTTTTTATAATAATATGATGTTGAACATTGATTTTTTAAACTCAGAAATTAACTCTTAAAACCTAAAACTACAAATCAGAATTATTTTTTGTGCTTTTTAATAAAACTTTCAGAAATCCTAAAATTGCTTGAAGTGGTTTCATTTTGCTTGTGTTGTTATTATAAATTGTTGGAATATTCACGAAGCCAATTGAATTTTTATTAAGTGCAGCATTTATTAACATTTCTGTTTCAGCTTCAAATCCAGTTTCCAACGGTAAAATTGATTTAATAATCTCCTTTTTAAAAGCTCTATAACCGCTTTGACTATCAATAATTTCAACTCCAACTTTTTTTGAAAGTAACCAACTAGTTAATTTGTTGCTTGCAATTCTTTGTATTGGCATTCCTTTAAATGAGTGTAATCTATTTCCAACAACCAAATCAAAATGGTTTATTGCTTCTACAAATTGAGGAATTTGCTCAGGCAAATGTTGCATGTCAGCATCCATTGTTATTACAACATCGCAATCGAACTCTAGAGATTTCAGAAGCCCTACCTTTAGTGCATATCCTTTTCCTCTATTTTTGCCATTTGAGATTAGAGTAATATCTAAGTTTGGTTCAATTAGTTCTTTACTTCCATCTGTAGAACCATCATCAACACAAATAATATTTGATGCAAATAATTTTACTTTTGGAAGTAATTCGTCAAGAAATTCTACTTCGTTATAAACAGGAATAACTACGCAAATTTTATTTTGGTTTTTGGAAGAGTTCAAAAATACCCTTTGCTCCCTTACGTTGTTTTGGTTCAATGCGTTTAGATAAATATTTACGCACTGAATCACGAGAAAGTCCACGATATAATTTACCATCTTCGGCTATTGAAATTGCACCCGTTTCTTCGGAAACAATTAAACAAATTACATCTGCTTGTTCTGTAATTCCTAAGCCAGCTCTATGTCTCATGCCTAAAGACTTTTTATCATAAGTAGTTGATTGCGAAAGTGGAAGTGTGCAACGAGCAGCAAGAACAATATTATTTTTCATAATTACTGCACCATCGTGCATAGGTGAACGAGGAAAAAATATTGACCTAATTAACTTTGAGCTAACTTCTGCATTAACAGGTTCGCCAGTATCAATAAAGCTCCTAATCCCAACAGTGCGTTCTAATACTATTAAAGCACCGTGTTGATGCTGCGACATCTCAAACGCAGCTTCTGTTAAAATTCCTGCAACTGCATTATCTGTAATTGCAGCTTTAAAGAATTTTGCCCCAAACGGCTTTTTCCCAAGTAAAAGTAAAAATCTTCTAATCTCTGGTTGGAATAAAATAATAAATGCAATTACCCAAATATCTGTAACTAACTTTAGCAACCAGCCTAGAGCTTTTAAGTTACCAGCTTGTGCCATAAAGGAAAAGAATAGGACAACAATCAATCCGAGGAAAATTTGTGAAGCAATTGTTCCCTTAATAATTGTATAGATTTTATAGATGATAAACGATACCAAAGCGATATCAAGTAGATCGAGAAATGTGAACGACATAAAACCTATTTTAAATATTTCAAACATTTAATACTATTATAATAATTGATTTAGTTTTTTAAGTTGCACACCATTTTTAACATTGTGTGTGCGAATAATTTTTGTGCCTTTTGTTACTACATCTGTTTCAAGAATTATTGTTGCAATATCTCTTTCTTCAACTTCTAAATTAAGCGTTTTTCCTATAAGAGATTTTCTTGAAACACCAACCAATAAAGGAGTTTCTAAGTATTGAAATTTAGCTAAATTTCTTAGTAATTCATAATTGTGATTTACACTCTTTCCAAATCCAATGCCTGGATCTACAATAACAGAAGTTACTCCTCCCTCATTTGCAAATTTTATTTTACTACTTAAGTAATTGTAAACATCTGCAACTACATTTATGTATGTAGGATTTTCTTGCATGGATCTAGGATTTCCCAACATGTGCATAATCACAACTGTTGCATTAAACTTTTTAATTATGCCCAACATGCGGTCGTCCGAAAGCCCAGATATATCGTTAATAATTTGAACTCCAACTTCTAAGGCTGCCTCAGCAACCTCTGGTTTGGTAGTATCAATTGAAATTACTGTATTTGGTTTGTGCTTAAGTATTTTTTCTATTGTTGGAATTGTTCTCTTAATCTCTTCATCAATTGAAACTTCTTCAGCACCGGGACGAGATGATTCACCTCCAACATCAATAATATCAGCACCATCCTCAATCATTTCTATTGCGTGTTCAATAGCGAAGTTGATATTATTAAACTTTCCTCCATCAGAAAAAGAATCTGGAGTAACATTTAAAATACCCATTATACAGAGCTGGTTACTTGAAACTAATTTGGAGTAAAATATTGGATTATTATTATTCATTATTTGATAATTAGATTTGAGATTTATTAAATTCTTTAACTTTAATCGAAGGCTTTGAATAACTATTTTACAGTGTCATTCCCGCATGCTCTTAGCGGGAATCTCATCAAATACAATAGATTCCCGATCAAAAACATTCGGGAATGACAAATATTTTTTATTCGTAAGTTCTACCGAAGGCATAACTATGTGAGTGGCTTTCTAACCTCTTACCTCTTACTTTTTACCTATACTCACGAAATTAAATTCTTCAATTCCGTGGTTGCAGCAGAAATATTATCTTTAGAAAACACGGATGAACCTGCTACAAAAATATCACATCCAGCATTAGATATTTCTTTAATATTTTCAGTAGTTACACCGCCATCAATTTCAATCTCGAATTTAAGTCCTTTTTCTTCTCTAATTTGTGCGAGCTGTTTAATCTTATTTAAAGTTGATGCAATAAATTTCTGTCCTCCAAAGCCTGGATTAACAGACATAACCAAAACGAAATCCGCAAATTCCAAAATTTCGGATAGTGTGCTAACCGGTGTTGCGGGATTTATTACCACTCCAGCTTTTGCACCCAATTCTTGAATTCGTGTAATAGTTCTGTGAAGATGTGCAACTTCCTCTTGATGAACCGAAATAAAATCAGCTCCAGCTTCTATGAAATCCTCTATAAAACTATCTGGGTTTTCAATCATAAGATGAACATCAATTGGTAGTTTTGTAGTTTTACGAACTGCTTTTACAACAACTGGTCCAAAAGTAATGTTTGGAACAAACTTTCCATCCATAACATCGAAATGAATGATATCGGCACCACCAATTTCAACATAGCGTAATTGCTGTGAAAGATTTGAAAAATCTGCCGAAAGTATTGATGGAGCTATTTTTTTCATTTCACTACCTATCTCTTTTTGAAATTATTACATTAACGCTATCACCAATACTTAAAAGAACATTTTGAGCTGGGGTATGCATAATAATTGTATTTGGTAATAATGACGGAGAGGATCTATACGTCTTTTCCCCAAGCCTTAAACTTAGTCTATTTAATATTATCACGGCCTCTTTTTCAGATTTTGCTATTAAACTTGGAACTCTAACCATTCCTAATTTTGGGCCAACACTAATTTTTAAGTTAACAGAATCACCTTTTTCTAATTTATCTTCAATAGAAAATTCCTGTTCAGCAATTGTTCCTCTAGGTAATTCTGACCTAATATTTTCAACTTTGCGAACAAACAATCCAATTCTTTCTAAATTTAATCTGGCATTTCTCAAAGTTTTTCCTACAAGCTGAGGCATTTTAATAATAGGTTCGCCACCACTTACGTGAATATAAACTCTTCTGTTCTCTTTTACGCTAGTTCCAGCATAAGGCTTTTGAAAAATAACTTCGTCAATTTCATAGCGAGCATCATAACTTGGGCCTACTTCAATTGGTGTTAATTTTAATGCCTCTAATTTTCTAAATGCCTCTTCTTTATTTAAGCCTACAACATCTGGAAGCATCAACTCATTAGCTTCAACTATTGATGGCATTAAATAATTATTAACACCAAAAAATGCTCCAACTGTTAGAATGCCTAAAATAATTCCAAGTATTAGTAATGTTTTTATA
>JAQICK010000253.1 GCA_027858595.1 Melioribacteraceae bacterium | reverse complement strand
GAATTAGAGCAATGGCGAAAAAGGGATTGCACGAATGGTTAGCAAAAGATAATCCAGATATATTTTGTATTCAAGAAACAAAAGCATGGCGTGAGCAACTTGATGAAAGCTTATTAAATATTGGTGAATATACATCCTATTTTGCTCAGGGTGTGAAGAAAGGATATAGCGGTGTTGCTGTTTACACTAAAGAAAAACCTATAAACGTTACTGCAGGTTTGGGAATTGATAAATTTGATGATGAAGGGAGAACATTGATTTTAGAATATCCCAATTTTGTGCTTTATAATATTTACTATCCAAATGGAAAACGTGATGATATACGTCTTCAATACAAAATGGATTATTACAAAGCGTTTCAAGAGCATGCAAATAAGCAAAAAGCTAATGGTAAAAACATTATTGTTTGTGGTGATGTAAACACGGCTCACAAAGAAATTGATTTAGCCCGTCCAAAACCAAATTCAAAAGTCTCTGGATTTTTACCAATTGAGCGAGAATGGATGGATGGTTTTTTTGCCGATGGATATATTGATACTTTAAGAATGTTTAACGAATCACCTGAAACCTACACTTGGTGGGATATGATTACTCGTGCGAGAGATAGAAACGTTGGCTGGAGGATAGACTACTTCTTTATTTCCGAGAGTTTGGAAAAGAGTATCAAAAATGCTTTTACATTACCAGATGTTATGGGTAGTGATCATTGTCCTGTTGGAATTGAAATAGAAGTTTAGCTTCAAGTATTACCCACGACTTAAAGTCGTGGGTAAATTATTATTAATATCTATAATACTCTGGTTTATAAGGCCCATCAACAGTAACACCAATATATTTGGCTTGTTCTTCTGTTAAAGTATCCAACTCAACACCAATTTTTTCAAGATGTAGCATAGCTACTTTTTCATCAAGATGTTTAGGCAACATATAAACTTTGTTCTCATATCTTTCTGGATGTAACCAAAGTTCTAGTTGTGCTAGTACTTGATTTGAAAATGAGTTTGACATTACAAACGATGGATGTCCAGTTGCACAACCAAGATTTACAAGTCTTCCCTCTGCCAAAAGTATAATTTCTTTTCCATCAATTGTGTACATGTCAACTTGAGGTTTAATTGTATCTTTTGTGTGACCATAGTTCTTGTTTAACCAAGCCATGTCTATTTCATTATCGAAGTGACCAATGTTACAAACAACTGCTTTGTCTTTTAGTTTTCTAAATGCGGCTTCTGTTACAATGTCTTTATTTCCGGTAGTGGTAACAACTATATCTGCTTCTGGAATTGCATCTAAAAATCTCTTAACTTCAAACCCTTCCATTGCTGCTTGAAGTGCACAAATAGGATCAATCTCAGAAACAATTACTCTAACTCCGGCACTACGCAATGATTGTGCAGAACCTTTACCAACATCACCGTATCCAGCAACAAGTCCAACTTTACCAGCCATCATTAAATCTGTTGCTCTACGTAATGCATCAACCAAAGATTCTCTACATCCGTATTTGTTATCAAATTTAGATTTTGTTACAGAGTCATTTACATTTATTGCTGGAATTGGAAGTGTTCCCTTTTCAACTCTATCGTATAATCTGTGAACTCCAGTTGTTGTTTCCTCAGATAGACCTTTAACATCTTTTGCAATTTCTGGATATTTATCAAGAACCATATTTGTTAAATCACCACCATCATCAAGAATTAAATTTAATGGTTTGTTATCTTCACCGAAAAATATTGTTTGTTCAATACACCAATCAAATTCTTCTTCATTCAATCCTTTCCACGCATAAACTGGAACTCCAGTAGCAGCAATAGCAGCAGCAGCATGGTCTTGAGTTGAGAATATATTACACGATGACCAAGTTACATCGGCACCAAGTTCAACTAATGTTTCAATTAAAACTGCAGTTTGAATTGTCATGTGTAAACATCCAGCTATTCTAGCACCCATTAGTGGTTTAGCTTCTCCAAACTCTTTTCTTAAAGACATTAGTCCCGGCATTTCTGCTTCTGCTAATCTTATTTCTTTTCTTCCCCAGTCTGCTAGAGAAATATCTTTTACTTTATATGGCAATTTGTTACTCATTTTAATTTTTCCTTTTTGTTTTTATGTCTTTTTAAAACAACAAAAACCAAATATTAAAAAACAAATAATGACCAAATTAAAAACACAAAATCACAAAATCACAAACTATTTTAATATTGTGCTTTCATAATCAATAATGTTTTTGTTTGTTATTTCCTTTTTTGGATATTGTCGTTTATTTGTTTTTTATTTTTTGTCCTTTGTGTTTTCTTCTTTTACTTGTATTTCTTAAACGTATCAACCAAATCTAATTTCTCCCAAGAGAATTCTTTTCTTCCGAAGTGGCCGTAACTTGAAGTATCTACATAGATTGGTCTTTTCAAATCAAGCCGTTTAATAATTCCAGATGGAGTTAAGTCAACTTCTTTTTGAATCATCTCGGATATTGCATTATCAGAAATAATTCCAGTTCCTTTAGTATCTACATAAACTGATACTGGTTCTGCAACACCAATTGCATAAGCTAGTTGGACTAAACATTCATTCGCTAATTTTGCTCCAACAACATTTTTAGCAATATGACGTGCTGCATAAGTTGCACTTCTATCAACTTTTGAAGGATCTTTTCCAGAGAACGCTCCACCACCATGAGGTGCCCAGCCACCGTAAGTATCAACAATAATCTTTCTTCCAGTCACACCGCTATCTCCGTGTGGTCCACCAATTTCAAAGCGTCCAGTTGGATTTACAAAATACTTTGTTTTTTTATCGAGTAGTTTTGCTGGAATTATTTTCTTAATTACATGTTCAATAACATCTTTTTTGATTTGAGTCTGTTTTACTTTTTCATCATGTTGAGTAGAGATTACAACAGCATCAACTCTAACTGGTTTGTGGTTCTCATCATACTCAATTGTAACTTGAGATTTTGCATCTGGACGTAAGTATGGCATAAGCTTTGGATTCTTCTTTCTGATAACAGAAAGTTTTTTAACCAACTTATGTGCGTAAACAATAGGCATTGGCATTAGTTCTGGTGTTTGGTCGCAAGCATATCCGAACATAATTCCTTGATCTCCAGCACCACCAGTATCTACTCCCATTGCAATATCTGGAGATTGTGAATGAATTGCATTTAGAACTCCGCAAGACTCAGAGTCAAACTTGTATTCTGCTTTTGTGTATCCAATTCTTTTTATTGTTTGACGAACAACTTTTTCAATATCTACATAAGCAGATGTTGTAACTTCACCACCAACTACAACTAAACCAGTTGTTACAAAAGTCTCGCAAGCAACACGTGCATCTGGGTCTTGTTCAAAAATTGCATCTAACACACCATCTGAGATGGCATCACAAACTTTATCTGGATGTCCTTCAGAAACTGATTCTGAAGTGAAAAAATATGACATAGTTCCTCGTATATTTTATAATTTATTCGTTTACTAATTCTAGCTCAAGAGAGTCACCAACATTCATTTTATGACGACTGCCCTTTACTTTGGCGTCTGCACCAATAATTGAATCGGTAAGCACCATTCTTTTAACTTTAGAATTCTTATTTATTATCGAATTTTTTATTACAGAATCAAGTATTTCACAATTATCTCCAATTGAAACGTATGGCCCAATTACAGAATTTTTTATTTGTGCTGTTGGAGAAATATAGACTGGTTGATTTATTACAACTGAATCCATTTCTACTGCATGCCCATTTCTAGAAAGTATAAATTGGTTTGTTGAAAGAAGAGTTTCTGGTTTGCCACAATCATACCAGTCTTCAACAGGAAAAGTAGAAAATTTTTCACCGTTATCAATCATAATTTGCAGTGCATCTGTAAGTTGATATTCACCTTTAGTCTTTATATCCTTTTTAAACAATTCTTCTAGACTTCTGGTAAGCAATGTTGAGTTCTTAATAAAGTATAATCCAACTAAAGCTAAGTTTGTTGTTGGGTCTGTTGGCTTCTCAATTAATTTAGTTATAAAACCATTTTCCACCTCTGCAACACCAAACCTCCGTGGGTCTTCAACTTCTTTAACTCCAAGAGAAGAAGTATCCAAATTGGTTATTTGATTTAAATCAACATCAAAAACTGTGTCACCAAGAATTATTACAATCTCTTCTTCTTGAAAAGTTCGTGCAGCTTGATAGATTGCATGTCCTAATCCTAGTAATTCCTTTTGCTCAACGTAGTCTGCTTTAAGCTCTGGAAAAGTTTCAGAAAGGTAATCCTCAATTTTTTCTCCAAGATATCCGACAATAAATGTTGCTTCAGTTATATTTTCTTCCAACAATTTCTCAACAATGTGTGAAATTATTGGTTTACCCCCAACATTAAGAAGCACTTTAGGATGTGTTAGAGTATGTGGCTTTAGTCTAGTTCCAAAACCTGCAACTGGAATAATAGCTCTCATAAATTTTCCATTTTAATTTAATAACAAGGCGTAATTTACCTAATAGCTAACGATAATTCAATTTTCTCTTTTAGTATTTTTCTAATTTTGATTACTAATTAAAATATCTGCAATTTTCTCGGCATACGCTTTGGCAGTACACTCTCTAATGATTATAAGGACAATAATTGCTAAATTTAATTTTGGAATTTTCATATAAATATTACTAAATCCAGAAGTTCCGCCAGTGTGGTAAGGTCTTTGATATTCCTTGTAAGGATCAAGTCTCCAACCGAAACCATAGTTTACAACTTCCCCACTTGGAAGGACTAACTTTTCAAACGCTAATTTTAATTTCTTTTGTGGAAGCAATGTTGGAATATCAATTTCATTATTCCATTTCACTAAGTCTAGCGTGGATGAATAAATTCCCCCATCACCCAGTATGGCACTTGTTAGACTTTGATCTGTAAAGATAAATCCAGAATCTACTTTTGCATATCCGTAAGCTCTATTTTTTATTTTAGAAACTCCATTTTCAAAAGCAACGCTGTTGCCCATTTTTAATGGATTAAATATCCTATCATTAATAAACTGTGCATAAGTTTTAGTAGATAATTTTTCAACTAACAACGCCAATATTGCATATCCAGAATTGCTATATCGGTGTTTAGTTCCAGGTGGAAAGTATGTCGAATCTTGTTTTACCAGAATATCAAGAACGTCTTTATCCTTCAGTTGGATAGTTAATGTATCATTCAAATAATCTTCGTAAGCCAGCAGCCCAGATGTATGTTGCAATATTTGTCGAATAGTAATGTCTCTAGCAGACGCTGGTAGTTCTGGGAAATACTTTACTAGCTTATCATCAAACGAAAGTTTGTTTTCATTTTCCAAAAGGAGAATGGAGAATGCAGTAAACTGTTTGGTTATTGATGCCAAACGGAAATTTGTTTTTGGCTCAATTGTAATTCCCTTTTCCAAACTGCCTAATCCATAACCCTTTTGGAATAATACTGAATCATTTTGCAGAATTAATACGGATGCACCTGGTGTGCTATTATTAAACTCTGCAAATATTTCGTCAACTTGATTGTCAAATGTGCTTTTTTCATTGCATGCAATTAGTGAAATAGTGGCTAATATTATAAATGATATTTTTCTTAACATTTAGTCTTCTCCATAAATTACTGCCGAAAGATATCCAACAACACTTGAGTTATCATTTGAAACACTTCCAGAATCTGTTGACGATAACACCTTAGTTTTGTTTCGCCCAATGATATCAGCGGTTTCAAGCAATGCAACCATTCCACCACCACCACAAGCTTCACAATTTCCTTGAGCTAAATCACTATAAAGCTCTGGATATTCAAAATTACTAATTCTATCTGCAACAATACTATCAAGCCCAAATGCAGTCTCTTTTGTATGGAAGTGTGATAAATCTGAGCTAGCGATTATTATAGTTTTTTCGTCCACCAACTCGGAGAGAGTCTTTGCCAACTCTTGAATATACTGAAGTCCCTGATCACCAATAACAATAGGCACTATATCACAGTAATCAGTAATAGTTTGTAAAAAAGGGAGTTGTACTTCTAAAGCGTGTTCTTCTTTATGCCCATCTTCTCCAAAGTATATAGAATCAGTATTTTCCACAATATACTTTGCCAGTGCTTTGTTTATTGGGATTTTGCCAAGTGGTGTTTCATAAGCATCGCCATCATAAATGCAACTACCTTTAAAATGTTTATAATGACTAGGCGATAGAATAATAGCAGTTTCAAATTCAATGTTTTCTTTTAACACATTATAAGCTATTGCTGCTGTTTTTCCTGAATAAATATATCCTGCATGTGGAGCCACAATGCCAACAACATTGCTATACTTTTTGTCAGATATGTTTTCATCTAATAACGTCGCTACTAATTGTTCTAACTCTGTGGCATCTTTTGGATAAAATAATCCAGCAACAGAAGGTTTTCTAATTTTTTCAGTCATCTTCAAATTCCTCCTCCGAAAAAACATCTGCAGTAAACATTTCTATATTCAGTATTCGTTCTTTCCAAAAGCTGGGATAGAATCCAGATTTTTCACAAAGTGCCGAAAGATATTCTTCTTTATTCATTTTATGTTCAATGGGAACCTGTGGAAGTAATAATCCTCGGTGTCCCTGTTCTGTTAAAATGAGTCCGTGAGTTCCAACAATTATATCTTCATAACTTTCCAAAAGGAATGGCTCTGAAAGGATTGAAACTTCAATTTCAATTTTACTAAACTCTTCTTGTGTTAATTTTGGAAATCTCGGATCACCAATTGCCGCCTGAACAGCAGCGTCTCTTATAGTTTCACTCAAAGGAAGATTTGAAGTTATGTAACCTATGCAGCCCCGTAAATTGTGGTTTTTTGTAAGAGTAACAAAAGCACCCTTCTGTGAACTAAGTATTGGAAAGCTTGAGTAGTCAACCTCATTATCAATTTCGCTATCATAAATTGATGAAATAGAATTTCGAGCAATTTGAAGTATTGTTTGTTTTTCTTCAACAGAAATATTCATGAAAACTCAATTATTAATTTCAAGAACTATCACTTCTTTTTTCTCTTTTATCATTATCAGCATATTTTTATACAAGAAGAATGAATCGGGAGCATAAGCATTTGCTGACTGGTTAAGGACTTCGTTATATATTTCTTTTCCCTTTGATAAATCAAAGGCTTTCAATTTATTAGTAATTTCTTTCCCATTACCTGTTTGGTGATAATTAAAAATCAACAAATCGTTTACGTGGACGTAATCAACACTTCCAGTAATATTAATTCCTTCAATTTCTCTATTTACAATATTATTAATTTCATCTAATTCAGAATGATTAATGTTTTCAGGAAAATTATAATTGCTGTAATCAACAGAGCTTTCTACTTCATCACGCAGTGCATTAATTTCAATCGAGTTCTGCCCTAATTCTTCAATTACTTTTCCACTACTGATATTTAGTGTGTAAAAATATCGTCCTTCAAAACCCTCTTTGTAAACATAAATTAAGTCATTTTTTATAAACAAAAATGAATATGATTCATCTTCCCACAGAATTTGTTCTGTGTTGATATCGAAAGCAAATATTCCACGATGCCCTGGCATATCAGGTTTTGCATAACGATGGAAAAACACGATATCCCCTTTAGTTGCTTCAATACCCAGCCAAAACGATTCATCCATCTGATGTTCTGTAAATATATTTTTTCCAGAGAGCAACTCGAATGTGTGATAAAATGCTTTCATATTTTCAGTATCACGAGTCTCGATAAAGAGTTTATCTGTGTCTGTTATTTTAATTCTCCAGACTTGGTTTGAGTCGGAGAATTTTATTTTCTTTTTAAATTTCATTTTATAAAAATTTAGTTACATAATTTTCATTCCCACTTGTTTTCAGTAGGAATCTTTTAAATGCATGAGATTCCCTACAAGAGCATTCGGGAATGACAGCCACTTCATAAATTAGCTTAATCGTAAATAATTAATCAATTGGTTTAAACTTAGCAGTGAAATGCCTTAGCATTGGTGCTTCGTATGTGAACTCAAGTCCTTTTAATTTTTCTCGGTTTTGGAATACTTCTATTACTACTTCCGCAACATAATCTATGTGACTTTGTGTGTAAACTCGCCTAGGAATTGCAAACCTCACTAATTCCATTGGTGGTGCAATGTTATTTCCATTAGCATCTTTTTTACCAAACATTACACTTCCAATCTCAACTGCACGAACTCCGCCAACGTTGTAGAGTTCGCAAACTATTGCTTGTCCAGGAAATTGACTTGGAGGAATATTGGGTGAAAATCTTTTTGCATCAAGGTAAATTGCATGCCCGCCAGGTGGTTCTATTATTGGAATTCCAGCATCGGTCATTTTATTTCCAAGATACTCGGTGCTTTTAATTCTGTAATGTAAATAATCTTCATCAAGAATTTCATCTAAACCTTGGGCAACAGCTTCAAGATCACGTCCAGCAAGACCACCGTATGTTGGAAATCCTTCAGTAACTATTAAAAGATTTCTACACTTCATTGCGAGTTCTTCATCATTCAAGGATAAGAATCCACCAATGTTTACTAGAGCATCCTTCTTTGCGCTCATAGTTGCCCCATCGGCATAAGAGAACATCTCTTGAGAAATTTCAAGTGGAGTTTTATTTTCATATCCCTTTTCTCGTTGCTTAATAAAATAAGCATTCTCTGCAAATCGACATGCATCAAGGAAAAGTGGGATTCCGTATTTATCACACACAGCACGGGTTTCACGAATGTTCTGCATCGAGACTGGCTGACCGCCACCAGAATTATTTGTAATTGTAATCATAACTACTGGAATGTTTTCCGCTCCAGTTTTTTTGATAAACTTGTCTAGTGCTTCAACATCCATATTGCCTTTAAAATCAGCCTTGATTTCTGGATGCTTTCCAACCTCAACAAGTAAATCAACAGCTTCGGCTCCGCTAAACTCAACGTTAGCACGTGTTGTATCAAAGTGCGTATTATTTGGAATAAATTTTCCTTCACTACCAAGGATTGAAAAAAGTATTTTTTCTGCCGCTCTTCCCTGATGTGTTGGAATAATAAATTTATCACCAGTAATGTTTTTCACAGTTGATTCAAATCGATAGAAACTTCGAGAACCTGCATACGATTCATCACCATCCATAATTCCAGCCCACTGTTTAGCACTCATTGCCGAAGTTCCACTATCTGTTAGTAGGTCAATAATTACATCTTCTGCTTTTACCAAAAAAGGATTATACCCAGATTCTATAAGTATTTTCTCACGTTCCTCTCTAGTAGTAAATCTAATTGGTTCAACCGATTTGATACGGAAAGGTTCAATTATGGTCTTCATATTTTCTCCAAATTTTACAAGCAACATAATTGATTGAATAACCAAATTCAACATTCATAATTTCAAATCCTTTTAATTCCACAATAGAATCTAATATTCTTGCCTCAAGTCTCATTCAGCTATTGTTTTGTACTATAAAATGATTTCTAAATTTTACTTTAATTCTTTAATAAGAAATGTTATTTTAAATATTACAAATCCAAAAGATACTACTCAACAAACAGGAGGAATAATGGAAGATTTAGATGACAACAAATTAAACGACGAAGAGTTATTAGAGGAGGAAGAATTTGAGTTTAACCATTCTGATAAATTGGTTGGTTTATTCTCCGAACCTGCAAATACGTTTACAAAAATTGCCCAAGCTCAAACTAAGGTGATTGATTGGTTAATTCCGTTACTTATTTTCATTGTTGTTATATCCCTATCTACTATTATTATGCAAAGTAATCCTCAAATAAAATTCCAAATGATAGAAAAGCAGACAGAAGCAATGGAAAAAAGTTTTTCTGAGTATGTGAATTCTGGAGCAATGACCCAAGAACAAGCAGATACTCAAATTGAAGCAATAAGAGAAAGAATGGAGGGTAGTGGAATTGAAATGTTAATTCCTCAAATAGTTGGAATTGTTATTTTCTCATTTATCGTTTTCTTTATTATGAGTGGATTTTATTATGGTGTAATTCGGCTTATTCTTAAAGGCGATGGAACCTTTAGCAATGCAATGGTAGGTTATGGATTGCCATTTTATATCGCATCTGTTCAATCAATTCTTGTAGTTATTGTTGCAATGTTAATGAATAAAATGGCTACTGATTTAAGCGTTGCAACGTTTTTAGATTTGGATAAAACCGAATTTGTAGGATTTTTATTAAGCAAACTTGATCTGTTTTCAATCTGGTTCTATGTAGTTGTTGGTATTGCTTTAGCAAAAATGTTTAAGTCAGAGGAGACAACTAAATATGTTGGAATGGTTATTGGTTTGTGGTTAGGTTTCAGTCTATTGTTCTTCTACCTTGGCAACGCATTTCCATTATTAAGTTTTTTGAATCAGTAATTTTTAGCCTTATGTAGTGAACGAAGATTTTCGTTCACTACATAAAAAATATTCAGAAAGTTAAAAATTATATTTTTGAAGTTCTTAAAATGTATTGTCATTTCTTCACAGAATCCATTGGGAAATTACGATACTTTTTATCAGAAGAGAAATTCAAAACATTTCTCACATACGTTCGAAATGACATAAAGTAATTTGATGCTGAAATCAAATTAAATCTTTTTATTCTTTCTCAAATAATCTAAAAATAAATTAAAATCTCGCCCTATAAATCTATCATAAACTTTTCTATATCCATCTCCATAAATTTTATCTGGATTACTATGGAGTTGTCTTACTATTTCTTTTGCATCGTCTGAATAATCTGATTTTAAATATGTGTACGAAATATAGTTACAACTCCCCTCTTCTAGATGTTGGTCTAACTTGTGTTCAATGTTCTCACTTATCCAAACGTGCATTAACTCGTGAGCAATTGTCGATTCAGCATACTTAGGCGGAATTCCATTTAGCACATATACCGTATGCTCAAATGTCTTATTGGTTCCAATAGTTTTAATATTAGTATATGTAAATCCTCTGATGTTTTTCGAATATCTAATACCAGAAATTTTCTGAAGCTTGTTCAAATCAACAATTTTTAATTTGATTGTTGATTCATCAAATCTTAATCCATAATTATTTAATCTGCTAACTACCTGATTAAATGACTGTTTATATCCTTTGTAGAAATTCAGTTTTTTATTATTACAAATATTGCAGATGTTTCTACCATCGTTATATACAATACCACCTAGTGTAGTCTTGTTCGAAATTAATCTATTGCAATTATCACACCTTTTTAATTCAGCTTCGTGATACTTGTGATATTTCAGTCCATGGTCGTCAATTAAATATTCACCATTTATCGGCTCGTTGCAAATTGAACATTTCAACGAAAACAAATTTGAATTGCATTCTTTATCATAATATTTGCCATCTTTTGAAGCATAGTCTCCGTTTATTGGCTTATTACAATTTGCACACTTAAAATGATTTTGATGATAAGCGTTACCATCAACAACAATATATTCACCTACAATATTTTCTCCGCAAAAATTACATTTTACCTCCTGCCCTATTGATGTTGAAACAATAAAGAGAAATAATATGAGATATGTTTTATTAAATAATTTCATTTTAGTGTCATATTTCCAAATTTGGTTTTATTCGCTTACTAGAGGCTTGCATTTATTGTAGTTTGCCTCAATGCGAATATTACTATCTTAGTATTTTCTTTTTCTTAGTAAAGTGTAACATTAAAATAATAATAAAACCAATTTATGAATAGCTATAAATTTCATATCAAAGAAACACTAAAACTTGCATATCCATTAGTAATAGGTCAGTTGGGACATATGATGCTTGGAGTTGTAGATAGCCTTATGGTTGGAAGACTCGGAGCAGTTCCACTTGCTGCATCTGCACTGGTTAATGGATTAATTTTATTGATTTTGGTTCTTGGAATCGGGATGAGTGTTGCACTTACTCCACTCGTTGCAATTGTAAAAGGCTCCGAGAAACATGATGAATGCGGAATTATCCTACGCCAAGGTTTACTTGTTAATCTTCTGTTTTCGTTTCTGCTAGTAATACCAATCTACTTTTTTTCAGATATTGTTTATTATTTGGATCAGCCAATTGAAGTTGCCGAACAGGCAAAATCATATCTTATAATTCTAAATCTTTCCATTATTCCGTTTATGCTTTTTCAAACTTATAAACAATTTTCTGAAGGATTGTCTATTACAAAACCACCTATGTATATATTAATAGTCTCAAACATTGTAAATGTTTTTGGAAACTGGGTTCTAATTTTTGGTAATCTTGGTTTCCCTAGGTTGGAATTGGATGGTGCCGGATATTCATCTCTATTAACAAGAGTTTTCATAGCTGTTGCAATTTTTCTTTACATCCGAAATGCAAAATCTTTTCAAGAGTTTGACCCTTCATTAAAATTTAAAAGTATTAATTGGCCTGTTATTAAAAAGATTATTAGTATTGGAATTCCTGCAGGTTTCCAAATGTTCTTTGAAATTAGCGGTTTCGTATTTGCTGCAATCATGGTTGGCTGGATTGGGACAAACGAATTAGCAGCACATCAAATTGCAATCAATCTTGCTTCAATTACATTCATGGTTGGAATAGGAACTTCAATTGCAGCAACCATCCGTGTTGGTAATTATCTTGGCAAACGTGATTTAGTTGGAATTAAACGAGCTGGATATTCTGCTCTTGGCATCATTGCTTTAACAATGGGATTTTTCGGACTGATGTTTTTTCTATTCCGCGACTTTCTTCCAACGTTATACATTAATGATGTTGAAGTTATTGAAATTGCTGCATCCCTTATTGTTATAGCTTCATTTTTTCAAGTGGTTGATGGACTTCAAATTGTCGGTGTAGGAATTTTACGCGGTTTAACTGACGTAAACATTACAATGGTAATTACATTTTTTGCTTTTTGGGTTATTGGTCTTCCAGTAGCGTATTTACTGGGCTTTACTTTTGAGTTTGGAGCAGAAGGCATTTGGGTTAGTCTGGTTGTAGGATTATCTCTTGCAGCAATATTGTTTATTTTAAGAGTCCATAGGTACTTGAGAAATACTGAGTTTGATTAGACATTTATAGTAGTTGTCATTTCGAACGAATGTGAGAAATCTTGTTTTTCCACAAGATTCTCACGTCGCTCCGCTCCTCAGAATGACCTTGCTAACTTTTGAGAAAGTCTCAGTTTAATCTTTCTTTTTCAAATTTTCTTCAGTAACTGTACCGGCAACAACAGTAATCACTTTATCTGGATTAATATACTTTTTAATCGCAGCATTTACTTCTTCCAAGGTAACATTATTAATTTGGTCCGAGTATTCATCCATGTAACTTGGCTCATATCCTCGTTGAGTAATGCTTAACAATCTACCTGCAATTCCACGAGTTGTAGAAAGACCTACTTTGTAGCTACCTATTGCACGAGTTTTAGCCGCTTTAAGTTCATTTTCTGTAACGCCATCCTTTACCCAGCGCTTGAATTCACGCATTGTAGAACTATAACCTTGTGCTAATAAGTCTGGTGAAAATGTTCCGCTAATGTAAAACTGTCCGTCGGTATAAGTATCATCACTAAGCACAGAGTATATTCCGTAAGTTAATCCTTCGTCATCACGTACAATAGACATTAAGCGAGCTGAAAAACCACCCATTCCAAAAATACTGTTGCCAATACTCAATGCGGTATAATCTTTGTCCGTTCTCTTAATCCCCGTTGTTTGTGCTATATACAATGTAGCACTAGTTTTTTCCTTCATTTTAACAATTAAAGTTTCGCCTTCTGTAACTTGTTTTGATTTTTCAACTTGCGGAATGTCAACTCCGCCGTTCCATCCAGAAAAATATTTTTCAACTGATGAATTTATTTTAGCATTATCTAAATCACCAACTAAAACAAAAATCATAGATTTTGGCCCATAATAATTCGAATAGAATTTTAAGACATCATCACGAGTTACTTTATCAACATCATCAATTAGTTTTTGAATCGAAGTGCCGTGATTTGGATGCCCAACAGGAAACAAAAGTGAATCCGCTTTTTCAGAAGCCCTTGTGTTTGTATCTTCCAGCATTCTTTGCAAACTACCTTTTCGTTGAAGTTTTAACTTCTCAAATTCTTCTTGACTAAAAGCTGGAGTTCTAAGTTGCTCTGCTAGCAAACCAATAACTTCATCCACATCTTTCGATAAACACTTACCATTAAATCCTAGAGTATGTGTCCCAACCGAAAACGAAAGCTCCGCTCCAAGATTTTCAAGTTTTTCGGCTAATGCAAATTTGTCATTTTTCTCCGTTCCTTTATCCAGCATATATCCAGTTAAATCTGCAATTGCAGAGTTGTGTTCTGGACTAAACGAATCGCCCGCAGCGAAACTTCCAGTAAAAGTAACAACATCTTTAACTCCAGTTTTTGCTGTAAGCAATTTTATTCCAGCAACTTTGGAAGATTTTATGTTATCCGATATTTTTGATACAGGCAATACTGTTGGGTTCGGCACAACTGTTGAATTCTCTTTTGCTTCATCACTTCTGTAATATCCTTTTGTTTGGTCTTCATACCAAGATGATGGCTTCATTTCAGCCTTATTTCCACCACTAGTTTTTGGAATAAAATATCCAACAGTTCTATGTTCTTTAACAAAGTATTTTTTTACAACTTCTTGAATATCGACTGTAGTTACTTTTTTCAGATTATCTAAATAATTTACATAAAAAGTCCAATCGCCCATTGCAATTGCTTCGTTAATTTTACTTGCGATAGAAAATGAACCGTCTCTACCATAAGCAGTTTCTGCTGTAATTTGACTAATTGCACGCTGCAACTCATCCTCAGTAATTCCATCTGTTTTAATTTTTTCAATTTCAGCAAGGATAATTTCTTCAACTTCATTGTGTGTAGCACCTGGTGATAAAAATACATATGGAGTAAAAATTGACGGATCGTGCAAAGGCACATAAAAATCGAATACATTCACAGCTTTTCCTTGATCTACAAGAGCTTTATAGAATCTACTTGTTTTTCCATTTGACAAAATATAATCCAACAAAACTAATGGGTATGTGTCAACGTGTGAACCTTCGGGAACTTTATGAGCAACACCAACAACTCCAAGTTGGCCGGCACGACTAACTATTGTACGTCTTTCGCCTCGTTGTATTGGTTCTACAGTGTAAAGTTGTGGAATTGGATTTGGTGAAGTAGTAATTTCACCGTAATATTTATTTACTAATTCCAAAGCTGATTCAGTTTTAAAGTCTCCAATAATTGTAACTGTAGCATTGTTTGGCCAGTAAAAAGTATCGTAAAATGCTCTTAGTTTTTCCATTGGAACATTTTCAATATCCGAACGCCACCCAATTGTATTATGGTGATATGGATGTGCTTGAAATGCAGTTGCCCAAACTTCAGTGTTAAGTGCACTAAATGGAGAATTCTCCCCACGTTCGAACTCATTTCGCACTACAGTCATCTCTGATTCTTTATCTTCCTTTTTCAGCCATAAATTTCTCATTCTATCAGATTCTATATCAATGGCAAGTTCAAGATAATTACTTGGTATTGATTCGTAGTAATTTGTTCTATCCATCCAAGTAGTAGCATTTAATCGTGCACCAATATTTCCAAGTTGTGCATCAATATGCCCACCATTTGCTTTATTATATTTTTCAGTGCCTTTGAACATTAAATGTTCTAGAATGTGTGTGGCACCGGTTGTTCCAGTTACTTCATTTCTTGAACCAACTCTATATGTAACCATAAAAGTAAGAACTGGTGCAGAATGATCTTCAAGTAATAAAACTGTTAAACCATTTTTTTCTAATTGATATTCCGTAATTCCACCCTGTTTTTTAACTTCCTTAAATTCGCTTGGAATGTTTGAAGCAAAAAGTGAAACTGAAAAAATTGTTAAAAATAACATTATTTCTGTTTTACGAATTTATTTTGTCTCCTAATTTATTTAATATAAAATGTATTCTTTAGATGTATCAAGTTAATAAATGTTTGCAAAAACAATTAATGAAAAGTCTATTTATATACAGTGTCGTTTTGTCAATTCATACTTTTCTATTTAAGTTTGCAATATACATGCAATGATAATGCATTGTGGAGTACTTTTTCAAATTAGTCTGGCCAACAAAAATGAAATCTAATATTTTAATTTTAACTGTAATTGTGCTTTTGAGTAGTGTTTTATCTGCACAGCAAAACCTTATTATTAATGCTTATAACCGAGAATCAAAATCATTAAACGGAAATTGGAAATATATTGTAGATCCATATGAAAATGGTTATTACAATTATCGTTATGAGCCATTTGAAAATCAGGATAAACCTGGCAACGGTGCATTTTTCTTAAACGCCAAACCACAAAACAAAACAGATTTAATTGAATATGATTTTGATAAAAGTGATAGCATATTAGTACCAGG
>JAQICK010000073.1 GCA_027858595.1 Melioribacteraceae bacterium | reverse complement strand
TCGACAACAAGTTCTTGACCTTCTTCGCTACGCATAATTTTTAATTTTTTAATTGATTCCAGAATTGCTTTTTTTGTTAACTCATACTCCTCATCACTATACTCTGAAGAAGAATCACTAAACAGAACATTGTGAAATGAGAGGATGTCTGAAAGTTGAATTTCTTCTTTTAAATCAGAATCTGATTTGATATTTCTTAATAACTGTGCAATTCCCTTTAAACTCTCTTTATCATAACTTGGAATCCCATTTTCAACACCATCTTTTTTAAGGTAAATATTTAAAGATACTTTCCCACGATTAATATTTTGCTTAATAAGATTACGAATTTCAATTTCTTTATCATTTAAACTTCTTGGCAAACGTAACGAAACATCTAAAAAACGACTATTTATACTTTTAATTTCTACCTCGATAGTAAATCTACTAGATAATAGACTTGCACTACCATATCCTGTCATACTTTCAATCATTAATATCCTCAAAAAATAGAACTTTAAATATAAATAATAATGATAACTTATTGTAGTTAAATATATTTAGACAATTTTTATAAAAATATCATATCTTGATAGTCTCAGACAAAAAAGTTATGAATCTCGACTAACAAAAAGGCAAAACTATGGATGCAATGGCTATAGAAGATTTTAGAAATAATAAACTTTTTCAAAATATAGATTTTGACTCACTGCTATTTAATAGAATTGACGGTAATGTATGCTTATTATGCCAAGGAGAGCTATTATATCGTGAGGGCGAAAAAAACAACTCTATTTTTCTTATTATACGTGGTGAAATAAATTCTATTCCTAGTCAGTTTAATTCAATAAATGGCTCAGTTATTTATTCTGAAAATGATTTTTTTGGTGTAAATGAGTTTATATCAAATATGCCCAGAAGTGAATCGGCAATAGCAATTAGAGATACTTATCTAGTTGAGTTTCCAAAAGCATCTGTTAACGATCTCATAAAACAAAGTGATGAAATTTTAACAACTATTTATGCCTCTCCAGAACAAACTGAAAATAATTTTGGATCAACTTTTAATGAATCACTTAAAGTGGATGAAATAATTGAAGAAGGTGAACCTCAATTTGTAGAGGAAGAAATAGTTATTGCAGAACCAATAGTTGATAGTAACATTGAGTTTGATATTCCTAATCTAGTTAGTGAACTACCCGATATAAGTGGCGAAGAAAAAGCCACAAACTCACGCCACACGGAAATGACCTTCGACCAGTTAGATAGAATTAATAAAGCGGCACATTTAGTTAACTCAAATGTTAAAATTGATGATGTTTTAAGAAATATTGTTGATGTTTCGGTTTCCCTCTGTGAAGCAGATAGAGGGACTTTATACCTAGTGGACAAAAGCAAAAATGAACTTTGGTCTAAAGTGCTTCAAGGGAATGAACCTAGAAGAATAACTCTTAAAATTGGGGATGGATTTGCTGGTTGGGCAGCAGCAAACAAAAACGTAGTAAATGTTGAAGATGCAAAACTGGATGAGAGATTTAACGAAGCATTTGATAAAACAAGTGGATACACAACGAAGAGTGTGCTTTGCTTTCCGATAAAAAATAAAAATGAAGACATTGTAGGTGTAATACAATTGCTCAATAGTAAAAATGGTGTATTTACAAAGTTGGATGAAAATTTTCTCTATGCTCTCTCTACTAATGCTGCTCTTGCCTTGCAGAATGCAGACTTGGTTGAGCAATTATTAAAAACGGAAAGAATTTCATCGCTTGGAAAAATGGCAAATTTCTTAATTGAAGATATAAAAAAACCAATTCTAGTAAGCAAAAGATATACAGAACATTTAAAGAAAAAAGAACTTTCTGCCGATGTTGTAAATGTAGTTGATTTGTTGCTTGAGCAACTAAATAACATTGCCGATTTAGTACAATCAACATCAAATTATTCTGAAGGGAAATCAGTACTGCAAAGTAGTGACTTAAATTTTAATGAAGTATTAGATGAATTTGTAGAACGTCTTAATTCTTATGTTCAGTCAATGCACTGCCGAATTACTAAGAATTATGACACTGACATTTTAATAAATTTAGATGTGAAAGAGTTCTATCAAGGATTTAAGCACATTATTAAAAATGCTTGTGAGGCTATGCCTGATGGTGGAGAGATTAGTCTTTCTACAAAGCGTGAGGATAACAAAGCATCTATAATTATAAAAGATAAAGGTATTGGAATCCCTTCTGGATTTAACGAGAAAATTTTTGAACCTTTCATGTCTTACGGTAAAAAGGCTGGAACAGGCTTGGGGCTTTCGGTTACAAAAAAAATTGTGGAAGAACACAATGGTAAAATATCTGCAAATAGTGATTTAGAAATTGGAAGCACAATTAAAATAACGCTTCCAATTGTCTAATATTATATGTCGAAAAAACTAGTTGTTATCCTTGGACCCACAGCCGTTGGGAAAACAAAATTTGCTGTTCAATTGGCAAATAAATTTAATGGCGAAATAATTTCTGCCGATTCTCGTCAAGTTTATAAATCAATGGATGTTGGAACTGGCAAAGACATTGACGAATATAGAATTGATGGGAATAAAATTCCTTTCCATTTAATTGACGTAATCAATCCTACTGATGAATATGATTTATTCAAATTTCAAAAATGCTTCTATAGTTCTTTCAATAAAATTACAGATAGAAACAAAACACCTTTTTTAGTGGGTGGAACTGGGCTTTACATCCACTCAGTTCTAAAAAATTACCAATTAGTAGATGTAGATTTTAATTCTAATCGGGGGAAAGAGTTGGCACAATTGAGCCTAGAAGAACTAACTGTAATCTTAAAAGGGCTTGCAACCAACCTGCACAACACAACAGATATTGTTGACAAAGAAAGAATAATAAAAGCAATTTTAATTGCTGAAAATAAATCTGGCATCACTGAAGACAAAACAGATATTGACCATTTGGTAATTGGTGTTAATGAAGAACGAGAAATAATTAAAGCACGTATTACAACTCGGTTGAAGTATAGGTTAAAAAACGGTATGATTGAAGAAGTTGAAAATCTAGTTGCGGATGGAATTACATTTGAAAAATTAAATTACTTCGGATTAGAATATAAATACGTCGGGCAATATTTACAAGGGAACCTAAGCTATAACGACATGTACCAAAAGCTAAATAGTTCTATTCACCAATTTGCGAAACGACAAATGACTTGGTTCAGAAAAATGGAACGAGAAGGCGTTAAAATCAATTGGATGAAATTTGACGAGTTTGAAAGAGCAAAATTAATAATTAGTAATTTTTTGAGCAACTAACTTATGACACGTGAACTACCAAAACATGTAGAAAAATATTTAAGTAAATTTTCTTATAAGAAATGGAAAATAAATTCTAATATCACTTCTCAATTCAAAAATATTGTTG
>JAQICK010000056.1 GCA_027858595.1 Melioribacteraceae bacterium | reverse complement strand
TCTATTTACAGTTGCTTCGTTAACTAAAAAGCAATTTGGATTTTTTGCAAGAATTATTGCTTCCTCTTTTTCCCATCTTTCCAAAACAAATGCTCCATTAGAGACATAGGATGGAATATGTGATGTTGGAATTTCTTCTCTTTTAAACTTGCTCCAAAAATGTTTTGGAATAATTGGATAATCAATATCTATAAGCTGTGGTTGCGAATTATCTTTGAATTTTATTTTAAGTCTATTAGAATCTAATTTTTCAAAAGTTTTAGATGAATCAATATATCCATCTTTATCGGTGTAAAAATTTTCGAAATATCCTAAAAATCTACTTTGTACTTTTGGGTCAGAATAGATATCAAATGAAAATATGATGTCATCAACGCTACACTTTACGCTGTCATTCCAATAAACGTCATCTCTTAATTCAATTATTATTGATTTTTTTGATTCGCTCCAGTCCAATTCATTTGCAAGCATAGGAGTATAAACTATCTCCCCTTTTTCTTCATCCCAATTATTCTGAACTAACGATAAATAAAGGAGTTCAGCAACATTACCTTCTTAAACACTAAATGCGTAAAGTGGATTTAGTGTTTCAATATCTGTTGGAATGCCAACTACAATTTGATTTTTATTATTTTCAGTGGAGCAAGAGAATATAATTACTGTTAAAAATAATATTATGACTATTTTGAACTTCATATAACTTCACAATTTATTTTAAAGATTAGTCATCTAATTTATTATTTAGAGTTGTAATTACAAAAGTATTTTTAAGATTAGAATTACCAAATGTGAATATGTTAAGCGTTAATTTAAATTATATTAAATTTGTTAAAACTCAAAAGACTTTATTGCTGAATAATAAGTTCATTTTGAATAATAATATTTATACAATTCTTGGCGAAAATGGAAGTGGTAAATCTACTCTACTTTTGGCAATTGTTAAAATGTTAAACACTAATGAATTTATAATTGATGGATCGGTGGAGCTTGAAAACAATAATTTGTACTCATTAAATGATAAAAAGCTTAGTGAATTTAGAGCAGAAAATTTTAGGTTTGTTTTTCAAGATCCAGTTTCAGCGTTTAACCCTTTGAAAAAAATGCAATATTATTTTGACTTAACATCTAGTTCTGAGGAAGCAATTGAGAAAGAACTGGAATTTTTTCAACTTCAGAAATATGCAAAAATCAAAAATTATTATCCCCACGAATTGAGTGTTGGAATGCTGCAAAGAATAAATATAATTTTAGCACTAATTTCTCAGCCAAAAATTTTACTGTTGGATGAACCAACATCTGCACTTGATTTGCCAATTATAAACTTGCTAAAAAATAGATTAGTGGAATATGTAAGTGTTGGCAACAGAATTGTGCTTCTAGTTACGCAAGATATTCCTTTCGCAAAAAACACTAGTAATTACATTGCAAAGCTTGTAGAAGGTAAACTTTTAGATTTTCTTCCAAACGATGAATATTCTGAAACAATTGAAATCTAAAAATGGTTGATTTACAAAACATATCATATTCGGTTACAGATGAAAAGTTGTTCAAAAATAAGAGCAAACAACTTTTATCGAATATCTCAATAAGCTTTAATAGAGGAGATATTGTTGGTTTAATTGGTGAATCTGGTGCAGGTAAAACAACTCTTGCCAAAATTGTAGCTGGAGTATTAGAGCCAACTTCTGGGCAGATGATATTAAATAAAATTACTCCCAAAGATGTACAAATACTTTTTCAGAATAGTTTAGATTTAATTAATCCACTCAGAAAAGTTATCAGTGTATTAAAAGATTCAAAAAGCATTTCCAACATGGAAGTTAATATTATTTCATTTGTTAAAAAGGTCGGTTTAACAGAATCAATTTTAGATAAATTTGGTTATCAATTAAGTGGTGGCGAACGGCAACGCATTGCACTCGCTAGGCTCTTGCTTACGTTCCCTAAGTTATTAATTCTCGATGAACCTTTCTCGGCTCAAGATTCAAACTCTCAGACTGATTTAGTGAAACTATTTAAAAAACTAAATAGAGAATTAGATATTACAATATTATGTGTCTCTCATGATTTAAATATTATGTCAAGCTTTCCTAATAAATTAGGAGTAATGAAAAATGGTAGCATTATTGAGTTAGGAGAGACTAGAGACGTAGTAAGTACTCCAAAACATCAGTACACAAAGTTTCTCTTTAAATCATTATCGTTTCAACTAAAAATAGACGACTTCAACAAAGCACTGTAATACAAATCACAACGTATTTTTTCCTTTTGACATTGAATATATTTTTATTTATTTATTCTTACTCAAAAAAATTTAAGAGGACTCAATGTACAATTTGAAATATTTTTTTTACACTTTCATTCTATTCTCTTTATTTCTCTTTTCTTCGTGTAGTTCTACTCCCGAAATAGAAACAACACTTCCTTCTAAAATAGCTACAAACATCTGTAGAATTAGTGGCACTATTGTTAATATTGATGAAGCAAAAAAATCATCTGGCCCTTGTTCTATTCATCCTTGCGTGGCAAGTGTAGAAATTAACAATGTTATTGAAACTGGCTTTGGTTTTTCTACACCATTAATAAAAGGCAACAAAATTAAAGTGACTTTTGCCTATACACTTTCAGAAACTTCGAAAGAACTTTTTCCAACTCTAAACTATACTTTACCAGGACTTAAAATTGGTGATAGTTTTATAGGAGATATTGAACAAATTCAAGCCATTCAATTGGATAAGAATAGTGCAAAATTTGAATACAGAATTTTTAATTATGACAATATAAATTAGAGGCTATAATGAAAAACAGAACTAAACTTTTTTTAGTTACTATCACCGCAATTTTTTCTTTCTTTATCTTTAATAATAATTTCGATGAAAGAGTAGAACTACTAAATCAGAAATCTGAGTTAGGCAGTAAAGATAACCCAATTAAGCGTGCTCAGTATGAATTTAGGATGCTCGCAAATCCTACTACTGGAGAAATTCCAAAAAACATACGACGTAAAGAAATTGAATTTGCTAAAAGTATTCTTTCAGTTAGAGAGAATCTATTAAACAAAGGAACACCAACAATACAAGCATTAAATTTTCAATCACGCGGACCAGTAAACCGCGGTGGACGTGTAAGAGCTTTAGGGATTGATGTTAGAAGCACTTCCTCTAGTTCAGTTATTATTGCTGCTGGTGTTTCGGGTGGAATTTGGCGTTCAACAAATAATGGTTCTTCTTGGACTCAGACTTCCCTTCCCTCGCAAATAAATAGTGCAACTTGTATTGC
>JAQICK010000351.1 GCA_027858595.1 Melioribacteraceae bacterium | reverse complement strand
CTTTATAAGGTGCAAAAAATTTATGCCAATAAGTAAACTGAATATTTCTTCCAATAAAATATGTGTCTTTGGTTGCCGGATAAAGTCCGACATTGTTGGGCAATGCAAAACTGCCAAGTGTGGCAACGTAATCACTATAGATAAAACGGAACTCAACATTATTTCCTTTAGCAAATATTTTATGCTTAAAAGCTAGGTCAAATTCAAACAGGTTATATGTAACATCAGTTGGCACAATATCATCGTAATGAATACCTGTTGAATCTTCGTACTGACCAAAGTATAAATCAACATTAGCTTTACGGCTTACGCTATATAGCTCAAGCGATATTACGGGATTAAGTCCCAAAGAATAAAGTAACGGAAGTTTGTCTCTATATTCAAGAGATAAATAAAGATCTCTCTCCATTCTTTTGTTAATTGCAGCAGCACCAAAAATTGAATAACGATTTAGATAATCTGTAGATGTAAGATAAACTCCAGGTTTCACTTTATCGAGCGGATCATTTGTGAGATTGTAATTATCAAAACGAATGAACGGAAAGAATGTCATTTTAGAAAAGAAACCTGAGTAAGGTTTAGAATCATATTCAACTTTTGTATCATTGTAGTTTTTAAGATAATTAATATCAAAATTATCTATATCTCCATTTGGTTTATCCGTGCCTATTGGAGGATTATTAACCCAAACATATTTTTTTGCTTCATCAACAGTAGGTTGCTTTTCGGCATCTAATTTATAAATTTGATATCCGTGTGAATTATATCCAGCATAGATAATATTTCCAGAATTATCAACCGTAGGCATAAACGCACCGCCAAGTACGTTGGATATTTTGCTTCTCTTCTGTGTTGTGTTATCCATTTTATAAAGATTAAAAATACCAGTTTCGTTGGATGCATAAATTAAATTTCCTTCCGAATCAAGAATTGGATTTCGTTCATCGTCTTTTGTTTGGATTAGAAACTCAAAATTTGAACCATCTATATCAACCTTTGCAATATCCCGCCCTTCTTTTATTGAATAATCAAAAACAATAAATGAATCATCATTCGAAAATTTTGGATTATACACTTGCTCACCCTCTTCAAAGAAGGTAAGGCGTTTAAAGTTCTTTCCATCAAGATCAACAACACCAAGATTTGTAGTTCCATCTTTTTGGAAAACGAAAGTAATCTTTTTCCCGTCGTGAGATAGGTTAGGATTATTTGCACGAAGCCCAAAAGTTAAACGCTCATCATCTTCTTCTTCAATGTTATAAATAAATATATCGTGAATATTTGCCCACTCTGGATTATCATCACTAAGCTTGGCAAAAATTATATTCTCACCATCATTAGTAACACTAATTGTTGAACGAATACCAGAAATAAGTTTTTTCTTTTTCTTAGTTGCCAAATCAAATTCAAACAGTGAAGATATACTCATATAATCTTCACCTTCGTTTGAAATAAAATAAAACTTACTACCATCTTTTGAATAAACTGGATAGAAATTCCCAAATCCCTCATCTTGTAAAAGAGTACCTTCAACTAAATTATTTTGAACATCCTTAATTCTTTCACCATAACTTTTAATTAAATAAGCTTTCCATTCGTCGTAAATTTCATTTCCATCTTTGCCAAGTACATCTTCAAAAGCAGCATCAATAGTGAAGTTACTAAACTTGCCAAGTTTTTCTGTAATTAAACGAAGTTTATCTTCTCCATATTGTTGAGCAATGTAAAGAGTAAGAGCAAACCCGGAGTTATAAACCGATTCGTTACCTAAACTAGTTTTAGCAAAAACTCCCATTTGGTTCCATGTGAGCATGTTATCATCTAAAACATAACTACGTAAAATCATATCGCGATGTGAATCCCAATTTTCGTAACCAAACTCTTTACGCATATATTGCGCTGTCCCTTCGGCAAACCATGCTGGAATATTAATACTGGCAATTGGATACGAAACAATTTTATCTGGATATCCATAAAGCAAATCAGGGCGGCGAACATCTTGATAATTTAAGAACTGCAAATAGAGTGCTGGTATAGAGCGTCCCCATTTCATTCCAGCTTGAATTTGCACCATGTGTGTAAACTCGTGCGAGATAACATTACGAAGCCAATTGTGAGTTCCACGTAAATCAAAGTCGAGTGCTGAAGACCATATTTCAATTTTGTTATCAAAGAAATATGTTGCACCGTTTGAGTAATCGTCTTTGTCCTTAATTACGTAGTGAACTTTATCTGGTTCGTATCCATAAAGCGAAGTTATTGGTCCCCACACTTCATCACCAATTTTAGCAACAACTTTTGCAGTACGTTCAGCTCCTTCATGATAATGAACGTAAACATTTTCCCCTTCAATTGTGTACCAATTGTACTCTGCTTCAAATTCGTTGTATTGTGCAAAGTTTGACATTGTTAGAGCTAATAATAATAGGAGTATAAATTTTATTTTTTTCATTTCTTTATAGTTGTCATTTAAAATTTGTAAAAACCGTTGAAACGGTTAAAAACATTTAACTTCCCATTAACCCACGACTTAAGTCGTGGGTTAATGCCAAAAAATAACTCACACAACCAGTTGACTGGTTTCCATTATTAATAGTAAAACGAAAATTACCCAAAACAATTTTCTTATTTTATGAATATGAGTCTAAATCAATTGTGCACTCAATGAGTGCACAATTTGCAAACTATTTAATAACAGCTATTTTAATAATTTTTGTATCTGTGTTGCCAGAATTTGATGTTACTTCCAAATGAGCAAAATAAACACCACTTTGGATATCATTTACATTCCACACAATTTCGTTATCGAAACCGCCAATGCCATTGCCACTAAGTTTTGCAACTAAATCGCCAGCAAGATCAAAAATTGTCACTTCTGCTTTTGAGTCTTCAGCAACAAAATAGCGTATGTTTGTTGTTCCTTCATAAACTGGATTTGGCCAATTGTACGCTTTTGATTGTGGGAAAAACTCAGCAATTTTTTCGCTTGAACTTGCTGCTTCAACTGATGAAGTGTTACTTGCATTTCCGTTCTCTTC
>JAQICK010000359.1 GCA_027858595.1 Melioribacteraceae bacterium | reverse complement strand
ATTATAAATAGCACAAAAAATGCAGGGCGTTACAAAGTTGAGTTTAATGCTTCCCAATTACCAAGTGGTGTTTATATTTATAAATTACATGCTGGCGAATTTACTGCAACTAGAAAAATGATTTTTACAAAATAGAAAAGCTTTAGAGTAAGTTCAAAAGAATTTACTCATTTCTAAAACTTCTTATTTAAAATGGATATCTATGAAAAACAGAATAGTAATTGTATTTATTTCATTTGTTCTAATTAGTTGCAGTTACTCAACTAGTAAAGACATAATTAAAACACAATCACCTTCAAAAAATATTGAAGTTAGTTTTCAATTATTAAACGATGGAACTCCAACGTATTCTGTCAAGTTTAATAAAAATAGTATAATTGATACTTCAAAACTGGGATTTGATTTCAAAGGACTTTCATCAATTAAAAATAATTTCACAATTGTTGATGTTCAAAACAGTAGCTTTAGTGAATCTTGGGAAATGCCTTGGGGAGAAACAAAAGAAGTAGAAAACAACTATAACGAAATTATAGTAACTCTGCAAAATGCTGAAATAGAAATTTCTGAGTTCCAAATACATTTCAAGATTTATGACGACGGCATTGGTTTTAGATATGAATTTCCAAAACAAAACGATTTTGATTCAATAATAATTTTGGATGAAAATACAGAGATTAATTTAACTGGCAACCATACTTGCTGGTGGATACCTGGAGATTGGGATATTTATGAGCATCTGTATAGCAAAACAAATTTCGTGAACATTGATGCACTTTCAAAAGCAAATCACGGAAGCCTTGCTCAGACTTACATTCCAGAAAATGCAGTAAATACTCCAGTAACAATGCGGACTTCAGATGGAGTTCACTTAAGTTTTCACGAAGCTAACTTAACTAACTATCCTGGAATGACTTTAAAAATTGACAAAGATAATTTATTAATGTCTAGCGAATTGGTTGGTTCGGATAGACTTGGATATAAAGCAAAATTAAAACTTCCTTTCAACACTCCTTGGCGAACAATTCAAATTGCAAACAAAGCAACTGAACTTATTGATTCCAAACTTATTGTTAATCTTAACGAACCAAATAAACTTGGTGATATTAGCTGGTTCAAACCAACAAAGTACATGGGTATTTGGTGGGAAATGCATGTTGGGAAATCACAATGGAGTTATACTAACAACGGTAAACCGCATGGAATGCACGGTGCAACTACCGAAAATGCAAAAGCATTTATTGACTTTGCTTCAGAAAATGAAATCGGTGGTTTACTTGTTGAAGGCTGGAATACTGGTTGGGAACATTGGATTGGCTTTGAAGAACGTGAAGGAGTTTTCGATTTTATAACGTCATATCCTGATTACGATTTGGAAGAAGTTGTAAGATACGGGAGAGAAAAAGGAGTTGAAATAATTATGCATCACGAAACATCTGCTGCTCCTCGCACATACGAACAACAACTCGATACTGCCTACGCTCTGATGAAACGATTAGGAATTCATTCTGTTAAAACTGGTTATGTCGGAAAGATAATTCCAAAAGGTGAATACCATCATGGGCAGTGGATGGTAAATCATTATAGAAAAGTTCTTGAAACTGCTGCAAAGTATGAAGTTGCCATTAATGCACACGAACCAATTAAAGCTACTGGAATTAGACGCACTTATCCAAATGCCATTTCGCGTGAAGGTTTACGTGGCCAAGAGTTTAACGCGTGGGCTTCCGATGGTGGTAATCCTCCAAACCACCTACCAACAGTGGCTTTTACGCGTATGCTTGCTGGACCAATTGATTTTACTCCAGGTGTTTTTAATATCAAACTAAAGCCATATAAAGATGAAAACCAGATTAACACTACTCTCGCACAGCAACTGGCTTTATATGTCGTAATTTATAGTCCAATACAAATGGCGTGCGATTTAATTGAGAATTATGAAAACCAACCGGCATTTCAATTTATTAGTGATGTTGGCGTTGATTGGGAAAAGAGTATTACGCTAAATGGTGAAGTTGGTGAGTTTGTTACTATTGCACGAAAAGAAAAAACTTCTGGAAACTGGTTTGTTGGTAGCATTACTAATGAAGACCCTAGAAATATAACAATTGATTTTAGTTTTTTAGATTCTGATAAAAAGTATAAGACCACAATTTATCAAGATGGCAAAAATGCACATTGGGATAATAATCCAACAGATATTGAAATAAGGAAAATGAAAATCACTAAAAATTCAAAAGTTGATTTTCACCTTGCAGCTGGTGGTGGATTAGCTATTAGTTTGATTGCTATTGAATAATAAAACACGGCCGTTCACATTGTGATGCTAATAGCAGAATTGGTTAATGTTTTTTTAATTCGTGCATTCGCGGCATTTTTTATACTAAATCCACAAACTCAGCATTAACAAGTTCTTTAAGTTCATTAGGATTTAATTTCATTTGAGTGCCACGCACTCCAGCACTTATATATATTTCCTCAAATAACTGTGCAGTTTCATCAATGAAAACAGGGTATTGTTTTTTTAATCCTATAGAAGTGCAACCGCCTTTTATATATCCGGTAAGTGGAAGAAGTTCTTTTTCTTTTATCATTTCAATCTTTTTGGAGCCACTAACATTTGCAGCTTTTTTGAGATTTAGAAATTCGTTCCCTGGAATTACAAATGCAAATAATTCGTTTGTGTTTGATCGTGCAATTAGAGTTTTGAAAACAGATTCTGACTCAGCACCAATTTTGAGTGCAACTGAAACTGCATCAATTTCTTCTAGACTAAATTCATAATGGAACAGTTGAAAATTGATTTTATTAGCTTCTAGTATTCTTATTGCGTTGGTCTTTTTCATCAAGAGAATAAAGCCGCTAAGGCACGAATAAATTTAATTCGTAAATCAGCGGCAATCTTTTATTTCTGTTCTATAATTAAATCAGCAAGTATAAATCCTGTCTCTTCGAGCAAAGGATCATCAACTCTTAGGTTTTCCTTTTTTACTTCACCTTTTTCGTAAATAACCAAATTTTCTTTTTCAATGCGTTCTTGCTCACGTGAATCTTTTCTTGCTTCATTTTCATCACGCTCTTTTTGACGCACATCTTTATTTAGAGAGTAATTGTTTTTCATTTTACGAATATTATAATCTTCAATGTCTTCATTCAAATAATTGAACTCTAAATTATTTGCAATCCTTTCTTTATGCTTTTGAATCAGAGTTGGAAAATAGATCGATAAATTCCCATATTTTTTATAAACTGTGGAAGGAATTTGATCCCATTTTAAAGCACTTGGACGGGATGCTTCACCAAAATCGTCTAGTGGAATTGAAGGAAATTCTATTTCTGGAATTACTCCAAGTTTTTGTGTACTGCTCCCAGTTATACGATAGAATTTTGCAATTGTAATTTTCAACTTTCCAAGTTCATTATCTTTAGTAGGCATAAATCTATTTAAGTCAATTAAGTTTTGAACCGTTCCTTTTCCAAAAGTTTGCTCACCAACTATTGCTCCCCTTCCATAGTCTTGAATTGCACCAGCAAAAATCTCTGACGCAGAAGCACTATATCTATTTATCAATACTGCTAATGGTTTATCAGTAAATAATTTTTTGTCGGGATCTGAATCAACAGTAATTTTTCCATCGGACCTTTTAACCTGCACAACTGGACCCTCATCAATAAATAAACCTGTTAATTCAACTGCCTCTTTAAGTGAGCCGCCGCCGTTGTTACGTAGGTCAATTATAACTCCATCAA
>JAQICK010000096.1 GCA_027858595.1 Melioribacteraceae bacterium | reverse complement strand
ATATCATCAGATAAAATTGTTATATCTGCTAGTTTACCAATTTCAATCGAACCTAGTTTATCCTCTTGAAATGCTGCATAAGCTCCGTTAATTGTATATGATTTTAATGCTTCCATACGTGTCATTTTTTCTTCTGGGAAAAACAACGCTCCGTTAGACTGCTGACGAGTTACGGTTGCAAAATAATTTTCTATTGTGTTTACACTTTCAATTGGAGCATCTGTACCGTTACAAATCATAGCACCACTATCTATTAATTTCCTCCAGACATATGCTCCACGCTTTGCTCTTTCACGTCCAAGACGTTTGCTGACATAAGGTGCATCTGATGTTGCATGAATTCCTTGCATGGCAGCAATTACTTCAAGCTCGGCAAAACGAGGAATGTCTTCTCTTGTAAGGAGCTGTGCGTGCTCAACCCTCCAACGTAAATTTTCTTTTCCCGGATTCTGCTTAAAAGTCTTTTCATAAATATTTAATATTTCCCTATTCCCTTTATCACCAATAGCGTGGGTGCACATTTGAAATCCGTTTTCAATTGCTATTTTTGCTGTTGTTCTCAAACTACTAATTGGAGTTACGTTCAACCCAGTATAATTTGGTAAATCTGAATATGGACTTAACATCCAAGCACTTCTGGAACCAAGGGCTCCGTCAATATATGCTTTTACTGCTCTTACAGTTAAATGGTTATTTCCATAATTTAATATTTTGTAATCAGCAATTCTCTTTTCTAGTTCTTTGTTGTTCTCGTGAATCATTACGTTTAGTCTTAATGGAAGTTTTCCTGAGTCAACTATTTCTTTTAAAAAATCAATTTCATCAAAGGTTAATCCAGCATCTTGAAAAGATGTAATTCCATTTTTCAAACATTCTTCGAGAGCAAGATTAAGAATTTTTTCTCTATGAAATTTAATTTCTTCTTCTGTTCTGCTATCTAAATATTTTTGATACTCATCGTATATCAGGGACATTGCTTCTTCTTCAAAAATTCCAACATTATTTTTAAGTGTGTCTCTTACAATTCTACCGCCTTTTGGATTTTCCGTTGAAGTGTCAATTTTAGATAAATCCATTGCATATTTATTTGCAAATAAAGCATGACCACTAGCATGGTTTAGAATCACAGGATTATACATAGTTGCAGAACTTAAAACTGTATGAATTGGATATCCCTCAATGTTATCAACTGGTACGGGATCCCATTTTTCTTGATGCCATCCACGTCCAATAATCCATTGACCGTGTTGAGCTTTCTCTGCAGCTTCAGCAACTATGGCAATTATTTCATCCCAATTGGATGCTTTGCTTAAATCTAATTCCATTTTAGCTTCGCCAATTGAAAGGAAATGTGCATGACTTTCAAAAAAACCAGGCATTACAAATTTTCCTTTCAAATCAATTACTTCGGTATTGTCTCCAATTAATTCTTTAATGGATACGTTTGTTCCTAAGTTTTGAATTGTATCTGCCTTAATTGCAATTGCTTCTACTTTAGGAATACTATCATCCATTGTTACAATAACACCGTTAATAAGTACTAAATCTGGTGCGTTCTTTTTTTCTACTAATTCACATCCTGCAAAAAATATGATTGAGAGAAAAAAGATAGGAAGAGTATGCTTATTCATAATAAAATTCCGAACTTATGTTTATTTGTATCACAAACTTACTTACTTATCTAAATAATTGGAACAGTAATAAAAAAGCCTTTCATATTGAAAGGCTTAGAAAATATTATACTTAAAGATTTTATGTTGAGTATTTCACCATCTTTACATTGAAAAAACTTCCCCAATCTAAATTTTGAATGATTACGAATTACGAGTAGGATTAAGAAAGAGCAAAAGGGTTTTTATTACTTTACAAATTGTTAAAACAGAAACGTAAAACCAACATTAAATGTTTCGTATGTAAGTGGGGCTTCGTTGCCACTTGTGTTAAATGGCCAGTTCATATTTTCTTGTCTGAGCAAATAATATCCGTAATGATAACCTGCTTTTAAAGCAAAGTTAAAAATGGAACCAAGAACAGGAGAACTATCAACTATTTCATCCGTGAAATACCCTAACGTATTATAACCAATTTGAGATAAAAGATAACTACCCGACCAATACCAGAAAAGGTGTCGGCGATAAACAACAGAAGTTTCATAACCAGCATTAAGTTGTAGCATTGAGGCAAGTTCAACTTTCATTCCGTATGAGGATTTATCACCAAAACGGAATGTGCCCAAATAATCATTTAGTTCAGGTGACTGATTAAAAACTCCACCCTCAAGAGGTAATTGAAGGTCGTAATCGCTTAATTTTGTCCAAACAAAATCTTGCGAAACATATGGAACTACAGAAAAACCGGAGCCACCAATACCAATTCCATCTCTTGAACCAAATCCAAAACGATATGTATCTGTTAAAATTTTGTAATCTGTTTCTGAAATAGTTTGTGTAGAGTTGGATAGATAAGAACCAAAAACATACCGCTCATTTAGATCAACAAGAATTCCATTAAAAAATTTTTGCTCACTTTTTCCTAATTTAACATCCCAGTTTCCTATATTAGCAAACTTACCAAGGGCATTAGCACCACTCCCTATGGCCATTTGACTAGCATAAAAAAGTTCATTTTCAACATTTTTATTTACTGGCAAACCGTAACCGTAACTAATTTCAATCATTGGGCGGGATTTGTATATAAAATCTAGAACATTATCATCTAGATATTTTTTGTAAACGTTTTCATCTTCTTGTGCAAAAGTAAGTGTGGTGATAATTAGAAGAAGAAAAATTGCTATTTTTTTCAT
>JAQICK010000440.1 GCA_027858595.1 Melioribacteraceae bacterium | reverse complement strand
TATTGAGTTTAACTCTTGAAAAGAAACCATCTTCTTCAGTTCCTTTTTTATCAGCTCTTGGTTTTTCAACAAATGATGTATTTTTTTGTTGGGTATTTCCATCAAGACGATAAAACGGTTTTTCTGATTTATTTGAATCTGAAGACACATTCTTAAATAAATCGTTTTTAGATTTTAAACTACTACTTTTTTGTTTCTTCTGAAATGATGTTCTATTAACCGACAACATTGTTTTAGCAAATACAGAATCATTCTGATTTTGTGCTTCAACCTCACTCATACCAATAGCAAAACGCTCTTCGTAAATTGAAGAATCTTTAGTAAGCTGCTTAGTTCTATATCCTACTTGCTGAATTTTAAACCTAAAATCTTCTTTAGGAATTGTGATATTAAGATTTTCAATATCTTTAATTATAAAAATAGGATCAAAATAAATAACTTCAATCTTCTCTTCAACTTTAATGAAATATCCCAACTTTGATGAGAAGGGGTCTAAGTTTTCATCATTAGTTAGTAAACGATACATTATTAAATTTTTCTCAGTAGGTTCACTAATAAATTTACTAACCTCTTTGAAATCCACATGTTCATTAATCTCAGGTTCTCTTTTATCTATTCTTGTAAAGTTTGTAATAAAATCGAACTTGTTTTCAGAATAAATAATAATTCCAAAGCTCTTATTTTCATTGGATTCAATTAACATTCAATTATTCCTTAATCTCTGAAACCCATTTAATAACGCCAAGTTCAAATTGATTAATTAACAACAAATGTTTGGGTAAAATTCTTAATGTATATCCAAATTCGCCAGTAGAATTACAATTGATACTGCCTTCATATTTGAAAGTGCCTGATTTATCTTCACAATTAACACATTTCATTGTTTCATATGAATTTTCATTAGCAACATCTACATTATCCAACTTTCCGTAGTAAATTTGAACTTCAACATCCTCATTTGTTAAATTACCAATGCTTACTTCAGCATTAATATTAAATTTGGAACCAATTTTAAATTCGTCTCCACTCTCAGTATTGTTTACAGAAACAAATTTAATTTTATCCCAATTTGCAATCAGATTAGCTTTCCAATTAGTAAAATCTTTAGCCATTTTCCAATTGTTTTCAACCAGATCTTTTCTATTCTTGTTAGCTTTAAGATAGAATTTTTCTGTGTATTCTTGAACCATACGATTAGTGTTAAATACTGGAGCTAACTGACTCATAGAATTTTTCATCATTTTGATCCACTCTCTCGGAAGACCGTCTTTCTCAACTTTATAAAAGAGAGAAGTAATATTATTTTCAAGAGTTTTATAAAGCAAGTTAGATTCAACTTCATCCTGATATTCGAGGTCTTTATATTCTTCTCTTCCGCCAATGTTCCAGCCAACTTCGTGAGTTGAAGCTTCATCCCACCAGCCATCTAGGACGCTAAAGTTTAATCCACCATTAGCAATTATTTTCATTCCAGATGTTCCGCTTGCCTCTAAAGGTCGTCTCGGATTATTCAACCACATATCACAACCTTGAACCATGTACCTAGCAACATTCATGTCGTAGTTTTCAAGAAATACAATTCTTTTTCTCAGCTCTGGAGTTTTGGAATGTTCAAAAACATCTTGAATAAATTTCTTGCCTGCATCATCGTGAGGATGAGCTTTACCAGCAATAATAATTTGCACAGGTCTATCGGCATTGTTAAGAATTGCAATTAATCTTTCAAGATCTCGGAATAAAAGTGTGGCTCTTTTATATGTAGCAAATCTACGAGCAAAACCAATTGTAAGAACTGTTGAATCTAAAACTTCTCCAGCTCCATCAATTTCTGCTTGCGAGCCACCTTGACTTATTATTTGTTTACGCAATCTTTTACGAGCAAAAGCTACTAATCTTTCTCTTCTTCTTGCGTGAGTTCTCCACAATTCTTCATCCGGAATTTCATAAATAGAATTCCAAACTTCCTTATCATCTATAGAGTTTATAAATCCATCACCCAAATATCTGTATAGTAATGCTTCCATTTCTGCAGATAGATGTGAACGGATATGAATACCGTTAGTAACATAATCAATAGGAATTTCGTTAAATGGAACTCCTTTAAATCCTTCGACCCACATTTTTCTGGAAACTTCGCCATGAAGTTTACTAACACCGTTAACATATCCCGCCATCTTCATAGCAAGATGAGCCATATTGAAATTTGGAGGATTTTTCTCACCTAAAATAGTTCCGAGACTATAGAAAACTTTATCTGTAATTTTCAATTCGTTACGATAAAAATCACCAAAGTATTTTTCAACTAATTCATTAGGGAAAATATCTATTCCCGCCGGAACTGGTGTGTGTGTTGTAAATATGCTTGAGTAAAAACCAATGTCTTTTGCTTGCTCAAAGGATAAGCCTTCACTCTTTTGTAAATGTCGTATTCTTTCTAGTGCTAAAAATGCTGAATGTCCTTCATTCATGTGGCAAATTTGTGGTTCAATTCCGAGTGCTTGTAAAGCTCTAATTCCACCAATGCCTAATAGAATTTCTTGTTGAATTCTAGTTTCTATTGTTCCGCTATAAAGACCGTGTGTGATCTCTCTATCTTTTGGATTATTATCTTTAATGTTTGTATCAAGAACGTAAAGTTTAACTCTACCAACTTCAATTCTCCAGATTTGTGCGTAAACCTTACGCTTAGGAAAATCAACTGATATTTTAATTGCATTCCCTTCAGAATCTTTTTCCAATTCCATTGGCTGATTGTGATAATCAATTATATCATATTTTTCTTGTTGCCAACCATCGTTGTTAAGGTATTGTTGAAAATATCCCTCTTTGTAATTTAAGCCCACAGCCACAAGGGGAATTCCAAGATCACTAGCCGATTTAAGATGATCGCCAGCTAAAACTCCTAATCCACCAGAATAAATTTGCAAACATTCTGTTAAACCAAACTCAGCTGAAAAATACGCAATAGTAGTATCTTTGTTTTTTTTGTATTTGTTTTGGAACCAAGAAGAGCCTTTAAGATAAGTTTTTAAGTTATCATTCACTCTGTTAAGATGAGACAAAAACCCGTCATCTTTTGCTACTTCGTTAAGTCTTTGTTGAGTAATGCTACCTAACAACTGAACAGGATTATGGTATGTAGATTCCCATAAATCTTTATCCAATCTTCTAAAAAGAGCTACTGTATCTTTATCCCAAGTCCAATATAAATTTTTAGCAATATATCTTAATGGCTCTAATTTCTTTGGTAAAGAAGGAACTACTTTAAAATTTCCAACATAATCTATCATTTGTACCTCGTTGTTAAACATATTTAATTTGAAGTTGCATTCTAGAAATAGATCAATTATAAAC
>JAQICK010000263.1 GCA_027858595.1 Melioribacteraceae bacterium | reverse complement strand
ACCTAAATCGAAACCATCTATAATTTGAGTGTTTCTTTCGCCACATAAAAGTGTTTGTCCACCATGAGAATTACCAGAAATTTTCATAGCAAAATCAATAGAACCAACAGGAATAACCTTTTTAGCACCAACATCCAATGCTTTAATTATAACTGATGTTGCCCGAAGAACATCTATTACAACAGTTGTCTTTGAAGTAAAATAGAGGTCATCTACATTCCTTGGTGAAAAAATTACATTTACTTTCATATCTATTTATATGTATCCTTTTTTCTTGATGAAAAATTATTCTCTTCATCTAAAAATTTATTTTACAATAAAGTTTAAAAATTTTATTTACTAACAAAAGGTAATTTTACTATTTTTCCAATAATATCTTTGTTTCTAATTTTAATTGTAACCAGTGAATCGATATCAGAAAATTCCTTCTCAATATAACCCAATGCAATAGGCTTCCCTAAAATTGGACTTAGTGTACCGCTCGTAACATTTCCAATTAAATTACCATTATTGAATATTTCATAACCTTGACGAGGTATAACTTTTTCATCACAAGTAACAGCAACTAACTTTCGTTTAACACCATCTTCTTTGGTCTTAAGAATTGCATCTCTTCCTATAAAGTTACCTTTTTTAACTTTTGTAATCCAGCCAAGCCCAGCTTCAATAGGATTTGTTGATTGGTCAATGTCATTTCCGTAGAGACAGAAACCCATTTCAAGACGCAGAGTATCTCTTGCTCCTAGTCCAACTGGTTTAATGCTATATTTAACACCAGCTTCAAATATTTTATCCCAAATTTTTAAGGCATCTGCTTCTGAGCCCTTAAAATATATCTCGTAACCAAGTTCACCTGTATAACCTGTTCTGGAAATAATTATTTTTGTACCTTCGCATTCTGAAACTAGAAAATGATAGTACTCCATTTCTAAAGCAGTGTTGCAAATTTTTCGAAGAGTTTTTTGAGATTTTGGACCTTGCACAGCTAAGAGAGAATATTCCTCACTTTCATTAATAATTTCTGCTCCAAACGAATTATTTTCTCTCATCCATTCAATATCTTTTTCAATATTGGAAGCATTAATTACTAGCATATATTCATTTTCGTCCAATTGGTATAAAAGTAAATCATCAACAATACCGCCATCTTCATAACACATTGCAGTATATTGAACTTTACCAATTGTCAATTTTGATACATCATTAGTTGTTATGTATTGAATAAAATCGAAGGATCTTTCTCCTTTGATTATAACTTCTCCCATGTGCGACACATCAAAGACACCAACAGAATTTCTAATTGCTCTATGCTCATCAATAATTGAAGTATATTGAATTGGCATTTGATAACCAGCAAACTCAACTAATTTGGCACCAAGCTCTATATGCTTATTATAAAATTTTGTTTCCATTTCTCTATTATTTTCCTTTTTTCGAGTCAGTTAAAAATTTCTCAATTCCAATATCAGTAAGTGGATGTTTAAATAATTGTTCAATTACATTAAATGGAACTGTAACAATGTCAGCACCAATCATACCAGCTTCAATAATGTGAAGTGGATTTCTAATACTAGCTACAATAATTTCGGTTTCGTATTCATAGTTATCATAAATTTGTGCAATTTGTTCAACTAAATCCATTCCTACATGACTAATATCGTCAAGTCTTCCAACAAATGGTGAAATATATGTTGCACCAGCTTTAGCTGCTAAAATTGCTTGGGCAGGAGAAAAACACAAAGTTACGTTTGTTTTAATTCCCATTGCAGTTAAAGATTTAACTGCTTTAATTCCTTCTTTAATTAGAGGAATTTTTACAACAATATTTTCGTGAATTGCGGCTAACTCTTCAGCCTCTTTCATCATTCCATTGTAATCGAGAGCAAGAACTTCGCCACTAATTGGACCATCAACAATTTTAGTAATTTCAGTTAAAATATCTTTAAAGGCACCATTTTCTCTTGCAATTAACGAAGGATTAGTTGTTACACCATCTAAGATGCCCATTGCTTCGGCTTCTTTAATTTCTTGAATATTTGCTGTGTCGATAAAAAATTTCATAATTTCCTCTTAATTAAAAATACAAATTATTATAGATAATCATTGGTAATTTCTTTTTCTGTTTTAGAATCTATAAACCTAAATGATTGTGGATTAACATCGTTCTTTTCTTCTAGTCTTATTCTAAGAAAATACTTTAATTGAAGTTTTTTCATTGTAGAAAAAGCACCAATTCTAAGATTAAGGCCCAAAGAATTATGCACTAGTAATCTTAGTGAATTTTTCTTTCCATCATTTTTATAACGCTGTATCCATTGGTCAAGTTCATTAATCAAGTTCGATTTCTTTTGCATTAAACCTGTACCGTTACAGCAATGACATAATTCGTGAGTTGACTGCATAATATTTTCACGTATTCTTTGGCGAGTAATTTGCATTATTCCAAAATCTGTCATAGGAAGCATAGCAATTTTTGCTCTATCTCTTTTAAACTCTTTTCTAAGTTCGTCGTAAATTTTCCTTCTGTTTTTGTCTTCTTCAAGATCAATAAAATCTACAACTAAAAGACCACCAATATCTCTAAGCCTTAAGTGACGTGCTATTTCTCGTGCAGCCTCTAAATCTGTTTTAAGAGAATTCTGTTCCTGCTCTTTTTTGGCTGCATACCTTCCACTATTAACATCAACAACAGTCATAGCTTCGGTATGTTCAATAAATAGGTAACCGCCACTTGGTAATGGAACTTGACGGTTCATCATTCCTTTAATTTGCTCTTCAACTTTAAATTCTTCATAAATAGGATTAGAACTTTTATAAAGATTCACTTTATCTACTAAATCAGGTTGATGTGTGTTTACATAAGCTCTAATTTCTTTATATAATTTTTTAGAATCTATAAAAATATTAGAAACATCTGTTGTAAATAAATCTCTAATTACACTAATTGTTGTACTTAAATCTTTATAAACCAAATATGGAGGGGAATTTTTCTTAACCTCATCCTGTACTTGAACCCAGGTATTGCTCAAGTATTTTAAGTCGGAGCTAAGTGAATCTTCAGGTTGGTCTTTAGAAGCTGTTCTAACAATTAACCCACAATTTGAAGGGATTATTCCGCGAGCCAACTTTTTTAATCTTTTCTTTTCTCTATAGTCAGTGATTTTTTTTGAGATTCCAATTTTATCTTCATACGGAATAAGAACACAGAATCGTCCTGGAATTGAAATAGATGTAGAAACCCTAACACCTTTTCCTTTTACTGGTTCTTTGATAATTTGGACTAATACTTCCTGACCTTTTTTAAGCCTGGGAATTCTAGCTTTTGTTACTTCCTGATTCTCAACATTTCCATTTTCAGAATCTGGTTTGCTATTTTTTACTTCCTCTTTTACATCTGGTTCTGCAACATAATCATCATCAACAAAATTAAGATTATCTTTTAGACTGTCGCCAATATCAGAAAAGTGCAAAAAAGCATCATGCTTTAATCCAATATTAATAAATACTGCTCTAATTCCAGGAAGAACTCTAGCAACTTTGCCCAAATAAATATTTCCAACCATCCTATCTTTTTCAGGATGTTCAACAAAAAAGTCAACAAGTTTTCTATCTTCAGTAATAGCAATTCTATTCTGAGAAGCCGTTGAACTAATTATAATTTCTTTCAACATTACAAAAATCTCTATCTAACGGATTACCATGAATTATTCATTTAACCAAAAGAGAACCCGCTCTTTAAACTTTTGGTCAATTAATTCACGATCATCTTTAGGATAAAAATTTTGTTTTAGTTTTTCAACATGTTCGTGAATCATTTTAATTTCACCTTCTACACTTTTAGTACGCATTATTATGGATGCAAACTGATGAATGCCATCCAAATGCTTAAAGTACCATAAAATATTTTTTCTTGCCTTAATAGTAGCAACAGCTTCGGGATATTCTCTAGCAATTAATCTAGTGTGTTTAACTGCTACATTTTCAATTTCCTCTAAACTTTGCTCTCCAGGGTCGGCTCCATTTTCAATCAAAGCCCTATACCGATTAAAAATAAATGGATTTCCTAAAGCTCCCCTTGCTATCATTACACTATCAACATTTGTTTTCTCAATCATCTCTTTTATATCTTGAGGTGTAAAGAGAGAACCATTTCCAATTACAGGAATCTTTATATGATCCTTAACCTTTATTAACCATTCCCAAGTTGGATCATCTTTATACTTTGTATCTTTAGTTCTAGTGTGTACAATTACAGCAGAAGCACCACTCTCTTCTGCTACTCGCGATGTTTCCAAAATATTAATTTTTCCATCGCTTTTACCTAAACGTAATTTTACTGTTATAGGAATATCACCAGCAGAGTTTACCATTGCTTCAATCATTTTACCCATTAGTATCGGGTCATCTAACAATTGAGCACCAAAATTATGCCTTGTTACTTTCTCTACAGGGCATCCACAATTAATATCTATTACATCAGGTTTGTATCTTTTTAATTCTTCTACAGTAGAAGCTAGATATTCAGGATTGTTCCCTAATAACTGTACTCCAATTGGTTTTTCATCTCTTGCAAAAGCAAAAATTCTAAGTGCATGAAATTCATTATCAATTATTCCTTTAGCACTAACCATTGGAGTAAATGTTAAGCCAGCACCAAAATCTTTTGCAATTTTTCTAAAAGGAGCATCAGAAACGTCAGCCATTGGAGCAACAATTAGTTTATTTCCTAAATCCAGTTTACGAAGTTTCAATTTATTCCCTTCTACTCTAACAATTAAATGTAAAGCGTTTCACACTTTTTTGTCATTCCCGAATGCTTCTGTCGGGAATCTTAAAGTAAGGTGGGAGATTCCCAC
>JAQICK010000069.1 GCA_027858595.1 Melioribacteraceae bacterium | reverse complement strand
GTTCATCATAGTAAACTTGTGAAACAATGGGTAGAAGGGCATAAAAATAAAATAGAATTGTTCTATTTACCTTCTTACTCTCCAGAAAAAAATCCAGATGAATACCTAAATTGTGACTTGAAATATGGACTCTCTATTAAACCTGCTCCAAGAAATCAAGAAAAATTAAAAAATAACCTGCAAGAAAATATGAACTTATTACAAGCAAAGCCCATGAGAGTGAAAAAATATTTTAACCATAAAGATATCAATTATGCCGCTTAATAACGGTTATTTAGCGTCGGGTTAATAACAATGACAGCTTTTTATTTTGGAAGTAGACACTACAAACAAATATTTAGCGAAGTAAAATCATTTTTTTAGAATAAGAGAATTCAGAATCCTTTTCTACTAGCAAACATCCAACTGTTGAAAATAAAATTAAATACTTAACACTATAAAACAAAGGATAACAAAATGACTTTACAAACAAACTTAACTCATGCAGAAACAGCTTCAGATTTACAAAAATTAATTTCAGAGAATGAAAATGTAATGGTTTGTTGTGGCAGAATGGGACCAATGTGTTTACCAGTTTATGACATTATGGATGAATTAACTGCAGAATACGAAAACGTAAAATTTGCTGATATGCTTTTTGATTCACCAGAAGCTGCAATAATAAGAAATGATCCAGCATGTTCAAGTTTTGCTGGCTTACCTTTTACAATGTATTACAAAAATGGTGAAGTTGTTAAAGCTACTACTTCAATTCAATCTATGGAACAAGTAACAGAAATTTTAGATGACAAATTTGTTAAGTAAGCTGAGATTAAAAGAATGGAAAACACACATTTTGATGTTATAATTCTCGGTGGCGGGGCTGCTGGTTTAACTGCTGGAATTTATCTTTCGCGTGCAAAGATGAAAACTCTTATTATTAACGAAGGAACTGCTGGCGGACAGATGGTTCTTACTCACGAGATAGCAAACTATCCAGGAGTTGAAAGCACTGGTGGATATATGCTTGGCAGTACTATGAAAAAGCAAGCTACAACATTCGGTGCTAAAATTTTCAATAATACTAAAATTGAGTCGTTGGATTTAACAAGTGATATTAAAACTATTGAACTTGCACGTAAAGGTAAGTTCACTTCTGATTCTTTCATTATAGCTACTGGTGGTCGTTCACGTCCGCTAAATGTGCCTAGTGAAGATAAACTTAAAGGACGTGGAATTTCTTACTGTGCTACTTGTGATGGCGATTTCTTTCAAGATAAAGAAATAATTGTTGTTGGCGGTGGAAATTCTGCACTTGAAGAAGCAGTTTCACTCACTAAATATGCAAGTAAAGTTACTGTAATTCATCAGTTCGATCATTTTCAAGCACTTGAGCATTATATTGATGAAGCCAAAGCTAACGAAAAGATTGAATTTATTATGGAATCTGAAATTGAATAATTTTATGGTGATGATAAATTAAATAAAGTTAAAATTAAAAACATGAAAACTCACGAATTTTCAGAAATGAATATTGACGGAGTTTTTATTCTGATTGGTTATATTCCTAACACAGAAATGTTTGAAGGAATTGTTGAATTAACCAACCGAAAAGAAATTATTGCAACTCGTGATATGGAGACAAACATTCCAGGAGTTTTTGCGGCTGGTGATTGTACCGCTAAAAAATATCGTCAAGTTACAACTGCTGTAGCTGATGGAACAATTGCTGGTCTTGCAGCGGTTGAATATTTAAGTTATAAGAAATAGATTAACGCTTTAAAGTAGAGGACGGGCATGCCCGTCTTCTACTTTAAAAATTACACACTCAAATTCCCATTTACAAAACGATGTAATATTGAAGAAATAAATGTTTGATACGGCAAACCCTCAGTAATTGCCTGCCGTTGAAGCTCAGTTAGATCACGCTCAGAAATTCTAATATTTACTCTTTTGTTTTTCCTAATTGTATTTTGAGCATATTCACTAAGTTCATTTTTTCTATCTTCAATATTAGCTTTACTATTAAGTTTACCATTCTCCAACAAATCTAAAATTTCAAGTTCTTCATTATCAAATTTATTTTCCATCTCTCTCTCCTAAATACTCTTTTGTAGCTTTCCTGCTTGGAATAATTGTTTTTAGAAATATCTCTTTTTCATTTTCAACATATGGGATAGCATAGATATAATTTCTAATATCCAACATCATTATTCTTTGATTTGGATCGTTTGTATTATTTGGATGAGGTAAATCGTCAACCAACTTGTTATTTTCTAAAGCAAATAAAATATCCTCAAACGATATTCCACGATAGCTAATCAATTTTTGATTTTTCTCTCTATCCCAATTTATTAGTTTCATATATGAATATAACCTATTGTGTGCATTATGGCAACACTTTTTATATATTTTTCTACGGTAAAGTTATAGTTTTGTCTAAAGGATGCAAAGTTGTTTCTAATAATTCTCTGCAAATTGATTGCATAGAAATTCATTTATCTTTGTATATTTCAAAATGCAAAAAACAATTCCACTATTAATTTTATTATTTCTGCTTTCCTGCACTTCAGAAATCAAACAACCACCTGGAGTTTTAGCAAAAAATTTACCGAAGCAATCTGCACTTATACAATCACAGGTTTGGGAACGTGATGAGTATTTTATAAACGCAATTGCTAAGTTCGAGTTAAAAGCAAAAGTTCTTGGAAAGGAACGTTACAGATTTGATAGAGAATCTGATATTGCTCCCTACGATTTAGCATTGGGTTGGGGACGAATGTCTGACCAAACAATAATTGACAAATTTGATATTTCTCAACGTGCACGATGGTTTTTCTGGGATACAGACAGTTATCCAATTCCACGAAAAGAGATTGAACAAAGTGCCTCCAATATGCATATAATTCCAGCAACAGACGAAATAATGAATGAACTTGACGATTTAGTTGTGGGTGAAATTATTTATCTAAAAGGATATTTAGTATCTGCAATGGCTCCAGAAGATGGTTGGCGTTGGAAGAGTTCATTAAGTCGTAACGATACTGGTGGCGGAGCGTGTGAAGTTGTTTGGGTCGAGAAATTATTAAGAATAAAATAGGATTTACTGAAAATTCTAATATTAATAGTTTGAGATTTATTTGTAAAATAAACAAAAAGTCTAAAAAGTTACCAATACTTTAGTTCCCTTTCCCTTTATACTTTGTATATCTATTTCGGCATGATTAAGATCACAATATTTTTTCACAAGAGATAATCCTAAACCATTTCCCTCAAATCTACGAGTATATCCTTGCTCCTCTTGAGTGAAGGGCATAAATATATTTGGCATATACTCATCACTTATACCTATTCCTGTATCAGAAACAGAAACCTCAAGTTTATTGTTTTTTGAATTATTTATAAAAATAGTTATTTCGCCATTTTCAGTATAATTTACTGCATTGTCAATAATTTGTGTGAATATTTGATAAACCGAATATTTATCTGCGACCACAATACTTTGCTCAGAATTATTTTCAATAGCAAATTTAATTTTATTTTTATTTACTTTAATTTGATATTCGTTATAAATTGTGGAAAGAATTCCATCGTAAATATCAAACTCCGATTCACTATACTCATAAGTACCCGTAGATATTTCCGACATATTAAGAATTAATTCAGTTGTTCTAATAATTCTTTTTCCCGCATGTTCAATTGCATTAAAGCTAGATTTCATGTCATTATCTAAACTTCCCTCAATTTCTTCTTTAATTAAACTTGAATAACTCATAAGTATATGAATTGGAGTTCTAATTTCGTGGGACATTTGTGCTAAAAACTCTGACTTCAATCTGTCAGATTTTTCGGCTTCCTCTTTAGCAATAATTAATTGTCTATTGGATTCCTCTAATGATTTATTGGCTGCTAATTGGGCATTATATAACTGTGCATTCCTAATTGCCGTAGCCGCCTGACCAGCAAGAATTTCGAACATATTTGTAATTTCTTTTATTTTAATTTTATGTAGGTGTTTTGAATCAACATAAATTACTCCTATTTTCTTACCTGAAGTAATAAGTGGTGAACATAAAATAGTCTGGAGGTCAAGAATAAAGATCGATTTACTTTTACGATTTTCAACATCACTTTGTGCGGATTCTATGAATTTGGATTCTCCAGTAATAAAGACATCATCAACAACTGATTGACTAACAGAAAATTCATCTTTTTTGATTTTACCAGTCTCAGAATTCATTCCTAACTTAAATTCTAAAACTCCCTCATCATTCTTTAAAACAATAAAACCCCTTTCAGTACCTGTTAAGGAAATGGCATTTTTTAGAACTAGCTCTAATACGTCTTCAAAAATTAATGTTTTATTAATTGTATTAACAATATCTAGAATTATATCTAAATTTTTGGAGCTGTCATTATTTAAGAATAATTCAGCTTTAATATCTTTTTCTACTTGTTTTGCTATTTTACTAAATTCCATTTCACAAATATAATAGTTAGCAAATTATGGCTAGTGTTTGTATCAAACTATTGATAGCGTAACTTACTCAAATTATTTGTTACTTATTAAGTAGAGTTTCAATTTTTTTGATTTCGGATACAGCCTTAATCTTTTTATAATACTTTAAGGAAGTACTAAAATATTTCGAAGCTTTTTGAGATTGGTTTAAATCTAAATACAGCAGTCCTAATTCGTAAGAAGTTTCGGTATGATTTAACTTATTGCCCAGCTCACCATTAATACGCAAGCTAGTAAGCAGATAGCTTTCCGAAAGTTCAAACTTTTTGGATTTTCGTTCTATTATACCCTTTACTTTATACACATCGGCAATTGTTAATCGGTCGTTCAACTGATTACTAATTTCCATTCCCTTTTCAATAAAATCTGTAGCTAAATCAAGCTCATCCATCTCAGCATAAATATATGCTTTACCTAAATATGAAATAGCTAATGTCAGTAAATTTTTATCTTTAGTTGAAATTTTCACACTTATGTTAAATTCGCTCAAAGCTGTTTTATATTTACCTAGTTTTGTAAATAACATCCCTAAGTTATGACGAGTTTCAGCAATTCTTTGATGGTCATTTGTTTTTTCAAATTTGGCAAGTGCCTTACGATAGTTGGATTCGGCTTCATCTGTATTTCCAATTATATTATTTAAGATGCCCAAGTTAACCAATATCAACGCATCCAAATTATCACTCTTTTTTCCACTCAGTCTTGCTAAACCTGATTCAAAAAAATCTTTTGCAGAATCTAACACTCCTCGTTCTGCATGGAATGTACCTAATAAATTTTCACAACTTGCTATACCTTTAATGTCATTAATCTTTTCAAAAATCTTTTTAGCTTTGCGAACGTAACTAAAACTGTCATTCCACTTTGCTTGAAGTGATGAAACTTCCCCTAAACCTCTTAAAGCTCCTGCGGCTTCACCTTGTAATTTTTCATTATTTGTAGTTATAAAAAGAACTTGACTATATATATCTGAAGATAAAAACAGCTCTCCCCGAGAGAGAGAGAGCTTAGCCAGATTTAATAATAAATGGAGGTGTTTTTTAGCGGTAAGTTTTTTTTCTGTGGATGTAATAATCCTATCAACAACAGATCTAATTTTGAAACTGCTTGTAAAGCTAATGCTATCACGGTTAGTAATCTCTGAAGTTGAATACCCTGAGAAAACCTGGTTGATAAGATCCTCAGATTCTGGATTTCCCAGATATTCATCTAATATTTCAATGTATTCTAACTTTGTTTTTTTTAGTTCATTAGCCATAGGAATTTTCACAATTCAAATTTTTATTATTTTGTAAAACCATATCTAGAAAAATGTTTAAGTTCAGCACGTACTACAGTTACCCGACCACGATCTCTTTTAACGATTAATGTTTCATAATCGACGCTTTTCAAATTACCATCTTCGTCTATATATTGGAATTCAATTTCATCTTCAATTTCATCATAACCCTCTAGCTCAAGTCCGCTAAACGTTAATGTTAAAAGTGCAGGCAGTTCCAATGGAATACCAGATGGTTCAAAATCTAATGCAGCAAAATCTTCAGCTAAACGAATAGATATCTTTTCTTCACCTTCGAAGCTATCTTCAGGGAAATCGAGCCATCCCTTAGCATGAATTTCTTTTCTTCCTATTCTGATTTTAATCATTCCACCATCTTCACCATCAATTGTTTCAGAAACAGATTTTTTCATTAATTCTGAAGAGCTGCTTGCTGTTACTTTCAGAAAACTCTGCTGTGAATCACTTTTTTCTGGTGCAGTGATACTTGTGTTTTCAGAACAGCCCCAAATTCCGAAACTAAGAAGAACGATAGTAAGTAATGCTTTTTTCATGATGTGAACCTTATATTCATTATTATTTTGGTGTTTGGGTCGTATATTACAACTACTATACCAGGAAATAAATAGCCGAAAAAAGATGATTTTCAATGAAATCTTTAGTGAATAATTTGAGGTATGTAATTTTTACCGGTAATAACCGGAAATTTTAATTCGAGTTTAATATTTCATCTAAATTTGTTATCATTTCTTTTAATCTAATTTCATGCAGAGATTTTGAGATTTCTTCCGAAACCGTTTCTAAGGTAATATATTTAATAATAGTATCAGCTATTACTGCAAATTCTTTAGCCTTTGATAAATTCCCTCTGTCAAAGTAGAAGCTAGCTAAATCACTCAGAACATTAAGTGTTAGTTCAGAAATAGAATTGTTTTTCATTATAGCATAGGCTTTGTGGAGAAGATAATTTTTGGTTAAAGTAAGATCGCTTTGATACTTTGTCGGAATTTTACTTAAAAGATAAAGTCTCTGAGCTTCATATTTAGGGTTAAATTCACAAATATCCGTTAAAGATTTTGAATGAAGAAGAGAAATAGAAATTCCAAATTCACCTTTTTTATAATATTCATCTGCCATTAGAAACTGCAACTCTGTTGCGAGCAATCTATCATTATTTTGAGCAAATTTCTTCTTAAGTATGTTTATTTTTTCTAAATCAAAAACACCTAAATCCTTATTATTTATATATTCATTGTAAAATTGTAGTAGCAAGATTCCTCTTTCAGATTTAATTGGAAGTAGTTCCTCTATTCTATCTTTAGTCTTCCTTAATCCATCCATGTTTCCAATTAATA
>JAQICK010000340.1 GCA_027858595.1 Melioribacteraceae bacterium | reverse complement strand
AACGTTAGTTGGAAGAGCAATTGTTGAAGGAACTTCTATAAAAATTGATGACACAACTAATGAAAAGCTCGCTCGTTTTTCAAAGGACGAAGATATAACTTTTGGAGGATCTTTCCTTGCTATTCCTCTTTCTTATGATGGTCAGATTTACGGGTTATTTTGTTTTGACTCATTGAAAACGGGAGTTTATAGTAACGCTGATCTTGCCTTCATTAAAAAAGCGATTAAGATTTTTTCTTATATTATTTATTCTTTTTCAAATCAAAAAATATTGAAAAGCTTACTTTCTGTAGATGTTGAAACAAAATTATTAAATGGTAAGAGTTTCCTTAATTTAGCAAATTCTGATTTAATGAAAGCTAAAAGTGTAAATGTTCCAAGTACTCTAGCAATAATTAAAATTGATAAATTCATCGATGACGAATCATTATTTGAAGGAAATCCTTTTCCAAAAGTTCTTAAATCTATTACGGATATGATTAAGGATGCTTCAACAAAGCAAAACTTTGTTGGAAGAATAAGCCGTGATGTTATTGGGATCTCATTTTTCAATGCTGATTCAAAAGACGTTTTTCTTTGGTCCGAAAAATTAAGGATTAAAATTGCACGCACTCCAGTTGTTGTTTCTACAAAACAAACCACTTATACAGTTTCAGTTGGTATTGCTGCAGCACACGAAACTATGGACATAAACGCTCTTTTTGAAAATGCCGAACTTGCTCTTAAAAAGGCTATTGAAAAAGGCGGAAATTCTGTTAAAAATATTTAATCTAAAATGAAAAATTTTGTAATTATTCTACTTGATGGCGTAGGCGTAGGGGAGCTTCCTGATGCAGCAAAATTTGGAGATGTTGGAAGTAACACAATCGGCAATATTGCAAAAGCTGTTGATGGTCTTTCTCTACCTAATCTTGAAAAGCTAGGACTTGGTAATATAACTAATATATATGGAGTTTCGCCTAGCAATGTACCGCTAGCTTCATTTGGAAAGATGTTAGAAAAAGCTCCTGGCAAAGATTCTGTTTCTGGTCATTGGGAAATATCCGGTTTAGAACTCGACTTTGATTTTCCCTACTATCCGAATGGTTTTCCAAAAGAAATTATTGATAAATTTCTTAACCTAACTGGATTTAAAGGTGTTCTTGGAAACAAGGCAGCATCTGGTACTGAAATAATTATGGAACTCGGTGATGAGCACGTAAAGACTGGATTTCCCATTATTTATACTTCTGCCGATTCTGTTTTTCAAATTGCTGCTCATGAAGAAATAATTCCACTTGAAAAATTATACGAAATTTGTAAAATATCTAGAAATCAAATATTTTTGAATAACGATGAAATTGGAAGAGTAATTGCTCGCCCATTTATAGGTAGCAACGGTAATTTTACTCGAACTACAAATCGGAAAGATTATGCATTATCACCTCCGGGGGATACTATTCTTGATTTACTAAAGAATAATAATATTGAAACAATCGCAATTGGAAAGATTAATGATTTATTTAATCACCGCGGAATTACACAACCAATTAAAACAAAATCCAATAGCGAAGGAATTGAAGAAGTAATTAACGCCATCAAATTTAATAACAATTCGTTTATATTTTCCAACCTTGTCGATTTTGATGTTTATTTTGGACACAGAAATGATCCAATAGGTTTTGCAGAAGCACTTAAATACTTCGATAATAAACTGCCTGAGATATTAGAATTATTGGATGATGATGATGTCCTTATCTTAACAGCAGATCACGGAAATGATCCAACTACACCTAGTACTGACCACAGTAGAGAATACATCCCACTGTTGTATTATCATAAGGGAATATCAGGAAAAGATTTAGGCATTAGAAAGACCTTTGCTGATATTGGTAAATCAGCGGCTGATTTTTTTTCAATTGATAATTACTTGAAAGGTATAAATTTTCTCTCCTAACAATTCCATTAATATTTGTAAAATATAATTTTTAATTATAACTTGACTAATATGTGTATATAGTTTTATTCATTTTGTCTTGGTAAAATTTTATAACAATATTTTTGGAGTTACTCGTGAAAATTTCAAAACAATACACTAACCATGATAGTAAGTCGCTCGATAGATATTTACTTGAAATTAGTCGTGTTGAATTACTTACACCAAGCGAGGAAATAGAATTAGCACGAGCAAGCAAGAAGGGGAGCAAAATTGCTTTTGAACAACTCGTGAATGCAAATTTAAGATTTGTGGTGACTGTAGCCAAGCAATATCAAAACCAAGGACTTTCACTTGGCGATTTAATTAATGAAGGAAATATTGGTTTAATTAAAGCAGCGAAAAGATTTGATGAAACTCGTGGGTTTAAATTTATTTCGTACGCAGTTTGGTGGATTCGACAATCAATTTTGCAAGCACTTGGCGAGCATGCTAGAATTGTTAGACTTCCATTAAACAGAATTGGAATACTAAGCAAAATAAGGAACATCAATTCTGAGTTTGAGCAAGCAAATGGAAGAGAACCTACAACTGAAGAAATTGCTAAGTTGTTAAAGGTCAGTGGCAATGAGGTTATTGAGGCTTTTCAAATTTCTGGAAGAAATATTTCTCTAGATGCCCCAGTTAAAGAAGGAGAAGAAAACAGTTTGTTGGCAATTCTATCTAGTTCAAGTATGCAAGAACCAGATCAAGATCTTTTTGAAAAATCGCTTCATTTTGAAATTGAAACTATACTAAAATCTCTTACAGAAAGAGAAGCAGAAGTAGTAAAACTTTACTACGGATTTGATACTGATTATGCTTTAACCCTTGAGGATATTGGGGAAAAGTTTCATCTAACTCGTGAAAGAGTTAGACAAATTAAGGAAAAGGCTATTAGACGTTTGCGTCATAAAAAGCGTGCTACTAGCCTTAGAAAATACTTAGGCTAAATTAATATATGATATTTTTAAAATGCTTTTTAATCACAACTCTTGGTTTATTTATTTTCTCATGCTCCTCTTCATCAATAGAACAAAGGTATGGCAAAGATTCAGAGAAGAAGGAAGAGCAAAGTAAATCCACACGATTCACTTCTGATAATGACGAACGACTTTATAAAAACGAGTTTGATGAAAATCCGATTGAATACCATCCGGTAAATATTAGAAAACTTGTTGATGAGAATAAATACAAATTAACAGAATCACAGCTATTAACTGATAGAGAAAAAGTGATGATGGAGATTGTTAGATATTTGAATACACCTTACCAGTACGGTGGAAACAACAATGTGGGAATAGATTGTTCTGCATTTACGCAGAATGTTTTTACAAAATCGCTCAACTATAAATTGCCACGCACTGCAAGGCAGCAGTATGAACAAGGAGAAAAAATACTTAATAAAAATTCTCTCAAGTTTGGTGATTTAGTTTTTTTTAATACTACTAAAAATAGTTTTCCAGGGCATGTTGGAATTATTATTGGTGAAGATTTATTTGCACATGCAAGCTTTTCAAAAGGTGTTACGGTTTCATCTTTGCAAAGTTCATATTTTGTTAAGAGGTATGTAGGTGCAAGACGACAAGTACGGATTAATGAATAATTAATTAGTTAAGAGTGAAAACAGATATTATGGAAAAAATTCTTGATATAAAAAATTGGAAAAGAAGAGAACCCTTTCAATTCTATTCAAATTACGATGAACCATATTGGGGAATTGTCTCTGAAATTGATTGTACCTTTGCCTTTGAAAAAGCGAAGGAAAATAATTCCTCGTTTTTTCTCTACTATTTACACAAGTCAACTATGGCAATAAATAAAATTGAGGAATTTAGATATAGAATTAGAGATGAGCAAGTTGTTGAGTTTAATAAAATAAATGCTGCACCTACATTGGGCAGAGAGGATGAAACATTTGGATTTTCCTTTATTGAATATGATGAAAATTTTAATACGTTTACTGAGAACGCAAGTATTGAGATAGACAGAATTAAAAATACGACGGGACTTAGTTTAAACGAAAATTCCGAGCGTCTGGATGTAATTCATTATTCAACTTTGCCATGGACTAAGTTTACTGGACTGACCCACGCTAGAAATTTCAAAGATAAAGACTCTGTTCCAAAGATAATTTTTGGAAAATATTATGTTGTTGATGGAAAAAAAATTATGAATGTTTCTCTAAATGCCCATCATGGTTTAGTCGATGGATTGCACGCCGGTAAATATTTTGAACTGTTCCAAAAGCTGATGAATGAATAGACACAGATTGAGAAATACTTATAACTATTGCTATATTAAATAAAAGCAATGCTATTTTGATGGTTAACATTCTCCTTTATAATTCCCTTATAAATAGATAATTTTGCAGTATAAAAATTCAGAATAATTAGGTATAAAATGAACCGACAAATTTTGTGGGTGTTATTAATATTAAGCTTATTTTTCCTTTCATGCTCATTGGATGGAGATGTAGTAGATCCTACAATACCAGATGACACAACAATTCCATATTCACCATCGCCTGCAAATGGAGCAACTGATAGGGAGAGTTATCAACGCCTTTCCTGGGAATGCACTGATGCTTTTAGCTATACTATTTATTTTGATAAAGCTACTCCTCCCGCAAGAATTATTAAATCTAATAGTGTAGAAAAATTTACTGATGTTATTGCTGCTGGAAATGGGGTAACATATTATTGGCAAGTTGTTGCAAAGGCTAATGATGGTACTAATAAAGAGAGTCCAATTTGGCATTTTACAACCAGTTTTACTGCATCAAGTGAGCCAGGCTATGTTTTAACTCCATATAGTGTTACTACTGAAGAACCAACTATTGTAAAAATGCTTTTTCAAGTTACAGATCTTGAAAATAAAGGAATTGATAATTTAACAATTAACGACTTTGAAATTTCTGAAGATGGTTATGATGTTTCGGTTTATGAATCTAATATGAAGATTACAAAGCGTTTAAATAATCCTTATTTAATCAAAACGGTTTTAATGCTAGATAATAGTACAAGTATAAGTGACGAATCGAACAATTTGCAATTACTAAAGGATGCAGCTAAGAGTTTTGTAGATAACATGGCATCACAACAGGAAGTTGCTTTGTACAAATTTTCTAGTGACCCTGAAAAATTATTAGATTTCACATCAGATGAAAATGGACTGAAAAATGCAATCGATAATATTGACAGAGGTTTTGCATCCACAAATCTTTATGGTGCAGTTATAGAAGGTGTTTCACAGTGGGAAGATAAAATTGAACCAGATGATATTATTCAAGGTTCTCTAGTTCTTTTTACTGATGGGAATGATACTCAAGGGAGTAAAACTTTAAACGAAGCCCTTGATGCTATTGGAGAAAAAAGTGTTTATACAGTTGGACTTGGTTCTGAAATTGAGCCTGAAATACTAGCTTTAATTGGAAATCAAGGTGCATATACGATTACAGAGATGAGTGAATTAAATCAGATATTTCTTCAAATTCAACAAGACATTGATGCATACGCTAATAGCTTTTATTGGATGGAATACTCAAGTCCGAAGCGGGGTAATAACGATCACATCATTTATCTAACTGCTAAAGATAATCCTATATACTCTGTAGCAGAAGGTACATTTAGTAGTGCTGGATTTTATGACCCGAATCCAGGTATATATCTTAATTCATCGTTTTTGAACCAAGTTGGGGATTCTATATTTACACTTGTTGCTGGTGGTGATCCTGTTGAATTAAATGCAAATTCATATGGTGGTGTTAAGGCTCCTATTTATAGTTGGGGAACAGATCCTTCATTAACTATAAATGAGCTTGATTCTCTAGTAAACTCAAATGTAAAGATTTATGCTAACAGTACTGCATCAGCTGGTAAGGTAACAATTAATGTTGATGATACTGAAAATGGATTTAGCAAAACTATAGAATTTAATATTAGAAGATAGGGATTTAAGTATGTCTGTTACAAAAAATGACATTGAGCATATAGCAAAGTTGGCAAAATTGGAAATCAAGGAAGATGAGATTGATAATTTTACGTCTCAGCTAAATAAAGTTTTAGATTATGTGGATAAATTAAATGAACTTGATACAGATAATGTTAAACCTCTTTCTCATCCTATAGAAGGAGAAAATGTTTTTAGAGAAGATTTACTTAAAGAATCAATTCCAACGAAAGATGCTTTGAAAAATTCGGGTTCAAAGACAGAAGAATATTTCAAAGTTCCAAAAGTAATTAAGTCAAATTAAAATAAGATGAATATTGTTGGAATAATTCCCGCTCGGTTCGCTTCTACAAGACTAATGGGTAAACTACTAGCCGATATTGGAGGAAAACCAGTTATACAACATACATATGAAAGTCTTCTAAAATCGAAACTGATGAACGATGTTATCATTGCTGTTGATGATGAAAAATTATATGAAGTTGTGCGTGGTTTTGGAGCCAAAGTTCAACTGACGCCTAAGGAATTATTAACAAGCACTGATAGAGTTGCATATATTGCTGAAAAAATGTCAGCGGATGTTTTTCTAAATATTCCAGGGGCTCAACCGTTTATTAGTGCTAGAATGATTGACGAAGTTATTGAGCCTCATCTTTTTGATCCAGAAATATCAATTACAACTTTAGCCAAAAAAATAGATTCAGTTGATGAAATGAAATCAACTTCAATTCCAAAAGTAGTATTTGATTATAATAATTATGCTCTTTATTTTTCCTATTCGCCCATACCGTTTGTTAAAGATGCACGTACAAACATTGAAAAAATCATTAGTGCAGAAATATATAAACATATTGAGGTTTATGCTTATTCGAATGAAATTATTAAAACTATTGGAAAGCTTAAACCAACTGACTTAGAAAGAATTGAAAAACTGGAGCAATTAAGGTTACTCGAACACGGACTGAAAATTAAAATGGTTGTTACAGAAGAAGAATGTCTCTCTATAAATACGCCAAGTGATTTAGAATTATCTCGAAGGTATTTTAATAATAAGCAAAAAAGAAGGTAAATATGAATACGCCAATAAAATTTAACATTGCAAATCTTCCAACTCCAATTCAAAAAATTGAATTTAAGGGGACAAAATTTTTAATAAAGCGAGATGACTATACCGGTACCGAGCTAACAGGGAATAAAATTAGAAAGTTAGATTATATTCTTGCTGATGTAAAAAAGAAAAAAGCTGATTATCTTTTTACATCTGGTGGCAATCAAAGTAATCATGCAAGAGCAACTGCTATTGCTGCAAAGCAAATAGGAGTTAAAACAAAGTTATTCCTGTGGGGAAAAGAGGCAAAGAATCCTGATGGAAATCTTTTTCTAGATCAGCTTGTTGGAACTGAGATTGTCTATCTTTCAAAAAAGGAATATGCCGATGTAAAAAACATTATGCTCAAAGAGAGTAAACGTCTGCAGAAGAAAGGACACAAAGTTTATATCACTCCATCTGGTGGTTCTACTCCGCTTGGACTTTGGGGCTATATTAATTTTATAAAAGAACTTGAAGAACAGAAATATCTTTCAAAATTAAAAGGTATTGTCTCAGCGTACGGAAGTGGTGGAACTGCAGCTGGTATGTTACTTGGCTCTGCTATAGTAGGTTCAAATGTAAAAATATATGTTGTTAATGTTTTGGATGATCCTGAGTTTGTGAGGGACATAATTATTAATTTAGTTGAAGATGCAATTGTAGAATATAAAATAGACGTTAAGATAAATTATAAAAATCTTGTAATATTAGATGGATATTCTGAAGAAGGATATAAAAATATTTCTGATAATAAATTAAAAGTAATAAAAGAGTTTTATCAATCTTCTGGAATTTTGTTGGATCCAACATATACTGGTAAAGCATTTTATGCATATTATGAAAACTTCTTAAAAGGCAAGAAAAGCAGTAATGTTCTTTTTGTCCACACCGGTGGAATTTACGGTGTATTTGCAAAACGAAAAAAATATATTGAGGCATAAAGATGGATGAAAAAGTTAGAGTTATTGTTGCTAAATCTGGATTAGACGGACACGACAGAGGAGCAAAAATTGTTGCTGCCGCACTACGTGATGCTGGTATGGAAGTGATTTACACTGGTTTACGACAAACGGCAGAAATGATTGTTGAAGCAGCTATTCAAGAAGATGTTCATGCTATTGGTATCAGCGTTCTGTCTGGAGCTCACAATACAATATTTAAAAAAATATTAGCATTACTGAAAGAGAAAGAAATGGATGATGTTCTTCTTTTTGGAGGAGGAATAATTCCAGAAGCTGACATTGCTAAATTAAAAGAAATGGGAGTCGGGGCATTGTTTACGCCTGGTGCCACAACTGGAGAAATCAGTACATATGTTTATGATTGGGTTAAGCAACATCCCCGTGAACTAATATAAGTATGAGAACTATTTGTGAGTAAAAGCATAACTAAAAGAATTCTAACACTAGATTTAATGCGTGCTTTTGCTGTGGCGATGATGATTCAAGGACACACTGTTCAATAATTGTTGGAAGTTAAATACCAAACTTCATATTCATTTAATTATCAATCATTGCTTTTTCTAAGAGCATTTAATGCACA
>JAQICK010000404.1 GCA_027858595.1 Melioribacteraceae bacterium | reverse complement strand
GTTATTGGCTGCAAGGTGGAAATAAAAACGACCGTTTTGGTTTCATGTTTAAGGACAAAAAAAATATTAATTTTAAAAATAAATATTCTGCCGAATGGGAAATTATTAACAAATCAGATGATGGTCAATTTGCTACAGATATTGGAATGTTCACATTCAAAACTTTGTATCCTGAAAAAATTCTTTCATATGATGAACTTGAACCTAATGACGACAAACAATCAGAATCAGATTCCAAACATTGGAAATTGGTTTCATTTCTTCCAAGCTCAAAATACAATGAACTTGCCAACCAAGATTTTAACTCATTTTATGGTTTAGGCATTTTCTCACTTGTTTTTATTCTTTTTGGCGGATATGTAACAGCACGAATTCGTCAAAAGCAATCCAATGCTGAAATTGATTTGCGAAAAAGTGAAAATATTTGCAAAAAACTTTCTGAATCCACTCAATCTATTCTTTGGGAATATAATATCGTCAACGATACATGGGATTATGTTGCTCCACAAGTAAAAGAAGTTATGGGATACAGACCAGATGAATTTATCAATCATCAATTTTGGATCGAAAGACTTCATCCAAATGATAAAGAATTTGCTCTTACCCAGTATAATTCATTCACTCAGCTTGGAGAAAAGTATACATTGGAATATCTGTTTCGTAAAAAAGATAATTCATACATTTGGTTGCGTGATGAAGTTAATGTTGAAATGGATAATGGCAAACCAATTAAACTAAACGGAATATTTAGTGACATTACTGAGAGCAAACTTGCGGAAAATACAATTAAAGAAAGCGAAGAAAAATTTAGACTTACTTTTATGACTTCTCCAGATTCAATAAGTATTAGTCGACTCTCGGATGGTCTTTTTCTAGAGGTTAATGCGGGTTTTACAGAAATTACAGGATATACTATAGAAGATGTGATAGGTAAAACTTTTGAGGAAATTAATATTTGGGTGAATCAAAATGATAGGAAACAATTAGCTATTGGTTTAGAGAAATTTGGGAGAGTCTCTAATCTTGAAACAAAGTTTAAGAAAAAAGATGGAACAGTTATTCATGTACTTATGTCAGCTGGCATTATTGATATTGATGGAGTTCCGCATATAATTTCAATAACACGTGATTTTGAAGAAATTTATAAAGCACAAATAGAAATACAAAAACTCTCTCAAGCCGTTGATCAAAATCCAATATCCGTGGTTATAACCAACTTGGACGGAAATATAGAATATATAAATCCCTATTTCTCAGTTGTTACTGGATATGAATTTGAAGATGCTATTGGACAAAATCCACGTTTTTTGAACTCAGGAAAACAGCCGCCAAAATTTTACAAAGAAATGTGGAACACTATAAGCAACGGAAATACATGGAAAGGGGAATTCCACAACAAAAAGAAAAACGGAGAGCTCTATTGGGAAGAAGCCATTATTACTCCTATTAAAGATGAAAAAGGAAATACAATTAACTATTGTGCTTTAAAAACTGATGTTACAGAAAAGAAAAAAATTGCCGAAGAGTTATCTAGTTACAAAGTGCATCTAGAGTCTCTTGTTGAAGAAAGAACTAAAGAATTATCAAAATCTGAAGAAACTTTTAGAGCTTTATCGGAAAATTCAAATGATATAATAGCGAGATTCGATAAATCATTTCGATATCTTTATGTTAGTCCATCAATTGAAAAAAACACTAGAATACAACCCAATAAGTTTATCGGTAAAACAGATAGAGAATTGGGATTTCCTAAAGAATTATTTGAGATGAAAGAAGAGGCCATTAACGAAGTTTTTAGAACAAAAAAAGGTAAAAGAATTAAATTTCTTTTGCCTCAAATAAAGCAGCAAAATACAGTTTGGATTGATTGGCAGTTAGTCCCGGAATTTGATAGCGACGGAAACGTTGTTGCTGTAATCGGTTCCGGTAGAGATATTACAGACTTTAAAAATATTGAAGACAAATTAAATTCAGCACTATTTAAAGAGAAAGAATTAAATAATTTAAAGACTCAATTTATTTCAACAGTATCTCACGAATTTAGAACACCACTAACAGCAATATATTCTTCAGTTGAATTGTTAGAGAGATACCGCCACAAATGGGATAATAAGAAAATTAATAATAATTTTGACACAATTAAAGTTCATGTTAACGGATTAACAGGTATGCTTGAAGATGTATTAAGCATTAGTAGAACTGATAGAGGAATAATTGCACTTAACTTGGAATCGACTAACTTAAAGCGACTTTGTTCTAAAATAGTAGAAACATACGATTCTTTAATAAATAAAAAGCATAAATTAATTTTTAATTATAGTTTGTCCCGCGAAGTATTTTTGATTGATTCTAAAATATTAGAAACTATTATTTCAAATTTGCTTTCTAACGCAATTAAATATTCACCAGAAGGTGGCAATATTGAATTGAATATTTTTGAGCAAAAGAATAAATTATTAATGGAATTTGTCGATAATGGAATTGGTATCAATAAAAGTGAGTTTGAGAACATTTTTAAAGAATTTTATAGATTAGAAGATTATGCTCATCTTCCAGGATCTGGTCTTGGTTTATCAATTGTAAAAAGATATGTTGAAATACATGGTGGTGAAATAACGGTTGAAAGTACAGTAGGGAAAGGGAGTAAGTATAGTGTAATAATACCAATAAATTAAGTTGAATATGCAGAAGAAAATAGTAATAATTGAAGATGAACCTGCAGTAGCAGAAGTTTTAGTAACTCTTCTGAGAGAAGAAAATTTCATAGCAATTTCAGCATCTAATGGAGTTAAAGGTATAAAT
>JAQICK010000149.1 GCA_027858595.1 Melioribacteraceae bacterium | reverse complement strand
TTATTATACTGTATTTGTTGCATTATTTCTTAGCTCTATTGTTGCTTCAAAAGGGGATGATAAGCTTAAAATAATTAGCACAAACGAAATCGGTCAAATTGAAGTTGGTGGACCTTTTGTTGGAATTGAAATACACAAGAGTTTCCCAATGATTAATAGAATAAGTTTTTATTATCCAGTTGCCAATAGTATTGATATTAGTGAGGACTATTGGAAACGTGAGCAATACAGAATTATGTCAATGGGATTAAAAGTCGGGAATAATCCTAAGCTAATGCTCAAAGAGGAGGCTTGGAAAGTATCACAAACTCCATACGATGTTGAATTCAGCAAGGATTTGCAGAGTTCGGGAGTTAGTATTAAGTATGAATTCTTTAAAAATCTACCAGCAATGAGTGCTGAATTTGTAATTAGAAATAAATCCGATTCAGTTAAAACATACGAAGTGTATCTCAAGTATGAATCAATTTTAAAAACAAGTCATACTTATGCAAAGCTTGATAGTGGTGTTTCAAATATTAGTGAAAATGGAAAATTAATTACTATAGATTATAACGAAGCTCAAGCTGGTAATTCACAAGTATTCTTTCATAATGTTGGTGAAGAACCTAGATATAGCACTTCAAAATTTATTGAAGGGGATTATTCCAATCCAGATGAATACTGGTTGAACTCAATTGAACCATTTGAACAAAATGGAAAAGATTCCAACCCTGTTGTTGCTTTTGTGTACAAGAAAGAATTACAGCCTGGAGAAAGTTTTATAATAACTAATCTCATTGGGTCTGTGAAAATTAACGAATCAAAAAGTATAATCTCTAAATTGTCGAAGAATTATAAAACCGAAATTGCCAACTATAAAAATTATGTTTTAGATAATTCTACCAATAAAGAAATTATCAAAACGGGAAACGAAAATATTGATTTCACAACCGATTGGGCGTTGGCGGTTATGGCAACAAATGCGCATTATATTGATTCAACAATTGCCCCAATGCCAGCGCAGGCTGAATACAATTTCTATTTTACACACGATGCACTTCTTACTGATTTAGCGACTGTAAATTTTGATTTGAATAGAGTTAAAAATGATCTCACATTTATTATTAAACATGCGGATAAAAACAATGTTATTCCACACGCATATTATTGGAAAGATGGAGAATATAAAACTGAATATGCTGGCACAGAAAACTGGAATCACTTTTGGTTTACTCTTCTTTGTTCACGTTATCTAAAGCATTCTGGAGATGTTGAATTTGCAAAAACCCTTTCTCCATACGTGAAACAAAGCATTAATACAGCGATGAAGAATAAAGAGAATAATTTAATGTATTCCTTTCGTCCAGATTGGTGGGATATTGGTAGCAATTATGGTCCAAGAGCATACATGACTATTCTTGCAATAAAAGCACTTAGAGAGTACAGCTATTTTGCAGCAGAATTAAATATCGATGCTAATGAAATTCAGCAATATCAAACAATTTCAGATTCTCTTAATTCCAATCTTATCAAGAAATTATGGAATAAAGAATTAGACTATTTAACAAGTTTCTTTGAAGATGGTACTGAAGATAAACACATTTACATGGGTTCAATGCTGGCTTCACATTTTGGATTGTTGGATGACGAGAAAAATTACAAATTAATGGAAACAGCAAAAAAATATCTGTTAGATGATAAATTAGGTGTTTACACTCTTTATCCAATGGACTTACACAAACTTGCTAATTATATGGGCTTTGTAGAAGGTGAGGCGGGAGAGCCATATTATTATGCTAATGGAGGCATTTGGCCTCATGGTAATTCGTGGTATTTGCTCGGATTGATAAGCAATAAAAAGTATGAAGAAGCTTATGATTTCATGACTAAAATAATGACTATGGATGGAGTAATTAATAGTCCAAACGGACAGCCTGCAATGTATGAATATAGAATTAGCGATAAAAACAATTTAGATAATTATGGGAAAATTGATAAACCTCAGTTTTTATGGGCTGGCGGGTGGTACATTTATTCTCTTTATAATCTATTTGGTATAAAAGAAAATAATTGGAATATTTCTTTGGAACCATTTTTACCAAATGATAGTGACTCTGTAAATTTCAATAATATGGGACAAGGTAAATTAATCCCTATATCAATTAATGGAAAAGGGAAATATATTTCGTCAATTATGTGTGATGCAAAAGTTGTTCCGTCATATATTTTTAATGATGGCAACACGGATTGCACTAAGATGTCTGTAGAATTAGGTGAGCTAAAGATGCCCATGATCTTGAAAGCTGAAACTAAAATAACTAATCCTGTCTATTCAATTGAAAATAAAATGCTTTCATTTTTAACAAAATCCTTTTTAGGCAATATAGTAGAAATTGAAATACTATCACCAATTTCATTAAAGAACATGTTGAAC
>JAQICK010000468.1 GCA_027858595.1 Melioribacteraceae bacterium | reverse complement strand
TTATCCAAGATTTTGACGATCCAAATGACTCAACTTTTTGGGGTGTTGTAAACGGCGATAATGCTACAGATGCAACACGAATGGACATGACTTTCCAGACTGATAATGCAGTTGAAGGTTCGGCTGTTTCAGTTGATTGGTTAGCTGAAGATTCAGAATCTTGGGGTGGTTTTGTTAAATTTGAAAATTACGCTCCAGATTCAATGGTATATGATTGGAGTGCATACGATACTGTTTCTTTCTGGTACTATAATCAAAATCCTCAAACTACGGTTGGCGATGTTCATGTTCGCTTTAATCTTTATGAAGCTTCTGATGTTCCAGATACTACTTCTAATAGTAATGACATGGAATTTTATTATTCTTTCCATTACACAATTCTTGATGATTCAACATCAGAATGGCACAAAATATCTATTCCTTTAATAGCTGGTGGATACTGGGATGGTGAAGGTTTCAACAGAACTGGATGGTCAGGTGTTGCTGGAAATGAGAAATTAGATACTGATAAAATTAAAGGATATTGTTTTGAATTTTCAATTGGCGGTGGCGGAGATTTTAGTACTTCTGAAGGGATCGTACTTTTTGATCAGTTAGAATTGTCAGGTCTTGCAGAAGATCCATGGTTAATTTTTAATGGTAAAACTGTGAATTCTGATTTTACTCAATTTACTTGGGGACAATCTGCACTTGAAATAGTTGAAGGTGGCGGAATAGATCCTAAAACTAATTCACTTCTCTGGACAATGGGTGATGAATGGGCAAATGGTTGGTCTGGTGCTGGCTGGAATGTTGATCCTGCACGCGATTTAGGTTTCAGATGGGGAATGGACTCGGTTAAATTTGCTTTAAAAGCAGACGCTGGAACTAATTCACCACTAAGATTCCAATTTGAATCAGCTAATGGAATTAGAGGAATGGCTTTTGAAATAGTTGCTGATGATCAATGGCATGATTATGCATTAAATTTATCAGACTTTTATGTAATTGATGACAAACCAGATTTTGATTCCACTGCAATTACAGTTATTCAAATGATGGGCGAAGGAAATGCAATTGCTGGCCAAAAAGTATATTGGGATTTCATTTGGACTGGTAACCCAGTAATTGATGTTGTACCTCCAGAAGCTCCAACTAGTGTTGCTGGTATAGCTGGAACATACCAGAACTTAATTACTTGGGTAGATGTTCCTAATGAAGAAGGTGCTGGTTATACAGTATTGTATTCTACAAACGCAATTACTTCAGTTGATGATGAAGGTCTAGAAGTATTGGCTACTGTTGGTGAAGGTATACAATTTGCAACTCATGTAATTACAGCTCCTTTAGTTGATACTGAGTTATCATATTATTACGCTGTTTATGCTGTTGATGCTGCTGGTAATTTGGGTCCTTTAGCTGCAACAGATGCTATTGCAAATACTGCAAAAGGTGTTGCTACAATAGCTCCAGCCTTTACAGGTTTTGCTGCAGATGGTGATTTATCTGAATGGGCTGATATTATGCCAATTAGAATGTACGTTAGTGATGGTAGTGGTGCTATTGTTACAAATACTACTATTGATAATGATGCTGATCTTTCTCTTGATGCATGGGTTGGTTTTGATGAAAATTATTTATATTTCGCTGCAGATGTTGAAGATGATGTTATTGATATTGATTCTACTGATGGTGAAACATGGATGCGTGACGGAGTTGATTTATTTATCGGTTTATTCAACCAATCTGGTGCAAAACATACATCTTATCAAAAAGGTGAAGAACCAGATCTTCATTTCAGATTTAGTGAACATCAACTATTATTAGATATTTCTGGTGGTGGCGTTCTTTCTAAAAAAGGTGTTGATTATTACTGGAAAGAAAAATTCGGTACTGGCTATATTGTTGAAGGTAGAGTTAGTTTAGATACATTAGCTGTTAAACTTGAAAGTACAAAATTCAAAGCTGTAGTTGGAATGAAAATTCCAATTGATTATGCAATAAATGATGCTGATGGTGCAAGAAGAGAAGGTATCATGACTTTATCTAAAATAAATGAAGATCAATCATGGGCTAATCCTTCACTTTGGACACATACATGGATTGGTGACAAGATGACAGATGTTAATGGTAATGCAGATAATATGGTTAATACATATGCATTATCACAAAATTATCCTAACCCTTTCAACCCTTCAACAGTTATTAATTATTCAATTGCTGAAGCAGGAATGGTTTCGTTGAAGATTTACAATATTCTTGGACAAGAAGTTATGTCTCTTGTTAACTCAAATCAAAATGTTGGTCAGTATCAAGTTAAATTTGATGCTAGCCAATTAAGTACTGGACTCTATATTTATAGAATTCAAGCTGGAAACTTTGTAGATTCTAAAAAAATGATGTTACTCAAGTAATATCTAATTCTAATGCGGCTACCGTTGTACCTCCAGGTAGCCGCAATTTATTTATTGATAATAAAAAGTTTGGGGAATGATAAATTGAAATCACCTCTATATAAAATCGGTATACTTTTTTTTCTTATTGTTTCAACCGCAATTAATGTTTTTGCTGGAGAAACGGGAAAAATTTCTGGGTATATAGTTGATAAATCAACTGGAGAAACACTCATTGGTGCAAATGTAATTATTGAAGGTTCCTATTTAGGAGCTGCAACTGATGTTGATGGTTATTATTATATAATTAATGTTCCTCCTGGCAAACACAGGATGATTGTTAGTTCTATAGGTTATAACAGAACAATAATTAAGGATGTTATTGTAAGTGTTGATAGAACAACAAAAATTGATGTTGAACTTAGTAGCGAATCAATTACATTAAATGAAGATGTTATTGTAACAGCTAAAAAACCATTAATTGTAAAAGATCTAACATCATCTTCTTCTACAGTTTCAGCAGAAGAAATACAAATGATGCCTGTTGAAAATATGCACCAAATTGTGAATATTCAAGCTGGCGTTGTAGATGGTCACTTTCGTGGCGGACGCGGCGGCGAAGTTTCATACTTAGTTGATGGTATTTCTGTTAACGATGCTTACGATGGCGGTGTTTCAATTCAGGTTGAAAACAATTCCATTAGAGAATTAGAAGTTATTAGTGGTACTTTTAATGCCGAATATGGCAATGCAATGTCCGGTGTCGTAAATATTGTTACTAAAGATGCGGGACTAAATTATGAAGGATCAGTTTATGGTCTTGTAGGAAAATTTTATACTACTGATACCGACATTTATCAGAATCTTGATGATCTAATGACCGGTAAATCTATGGATTTACAATTCTCTTTTAGTGGACCTACGAAGCTAATCAAAAATCTAGGATTTTTTGTGAGTGGAAGATTTACAGAAGGTGAGGGTACATATTATGGTCAAAGAGTTTATAATATGACTGATACAGATCCATTTGCACCAACAGGTGATGAAGAGTATGTTAACATGAGCAGTAGTGAAAGAAAATCAATAAATGGAAAACTTACTTACCAAGGTCAAAGTTGGAAAGCGAGCTGGAATACTATTTATGATCATAATAAAAATAATTATTACGATCACGGTTACCAATTGTCTCCAGATGGCTTGATGACTCATTACAGAGAAAATCTTCTTAATTCATTCCAATTTGCACTTATTCCAAACCAAAGTTCATTTTTATCTTTAAAGCTTGCTCATAACAGAAGTGAATACTTTGGTTACCTATACGAAGACGAATATGATTCACGATATATAGACCCCAAGCGTGGTATAGCTACATCAGCATATACTTTTAGACATGGTGGTCAACAAACAGGTAGATATGATAGACATACATATACTTCAATTGCTCAACTAAATTTCGAATCTCAAGTTTCAAAAGAACACAAAATTAAAATGGGTGCCGAAGGAATATCGTATGATATTTATGATCACGGAAAAGACATTGTAAACCTTACGGAAGGTCAACTTGATGATAGGGGAAATGAAATATTTACATTAGGTTATAGAAATCTTGGAACTCCGGGTAATCAATTTTATGAGGCTAATCCATATTCAATTACATCATACATTCAAGATAAAATGGAATATGAGATTATGATTGTCAATTTTGGTGTTAGATACGATTATTTTAATGCCAATACTACTCAACCAGTTGATATGCGTAATCCTTATCAACAAACTCCAAACTATAATTTCCCTGGTGCTGGAGTAACTGAAGAAGTTAAAGCTAAATCACAAATCAGTCCTAGATTAGGACTTTCATTCCCTATCTCTGATCAAGGAGCTATTCACTTTTCATATGGTCATTTCTTTCAAATGCCAACAATGCAATACTTATATCAGAATAGTGATTACATAATTGATCAGTCAGCACTTAATAGTGTAACAGGTAATCCTGATTTAGAAGCTCAGAAAACAGTGAAATATGAATTAGGTATACAACAAGTAATATTTCCAAATGTTGCTCTGGATGTATCTGTATACTATAGTGATATTAGAAATTTACTAGCCACAGAAATTATAAGTACTTATGAAGGTTTTAAGTATGCTCGCTTTACAAATCAAGATTATGCTAATATTACTGGAGTAATACTCAGTTTAGACAAGCGTTTTGCAGATTTCTTTAGTATGAAAGTTGACTATACACTTCAAATTGCAGAAGGTAATTCTTCAGACCCGATGGCAGTATTTAACGATACAAGAGGTAGTGTTGAACCAGAAAAAGTTGTTGTTCCTTTAGATTGGGATCAGCGACATACAGTTAACTTAAGTGCAAATGTTGGTGAACCAGGAGATTGGGTTATTGGATTTATTGCTAGATATGGTTCTGGCACACCTTTTACTGAAGATGTTACAGTAAGTAATTCTGTAAGGTTTGAAAATGGTGGTCGTAAACCATCAACTTTATACTTCGATTTAAAGGCCGATAAAAACTTTAAATTGTTGGGTCTTGATTGGCACGCAACCTTACTTGTTTATAATTTGTTTGATATATACAATGAAGTTGGCGTTTACTCTACAACTGGACGTGCTACAAATGATACAAACACAAAGTATTATACAGATAGTGATGTTCAGGGATTAAATACTATTAATGAGTTTATTACTAATCCTGGAATGTATTCATCTCCAAGAGAGATTAAACTTGGTTTGAGTCTAGTTTTCTAAAAAATGTTTGATTAATGAGGTAATGATGTTATTTAAAAAAATCGCTTTTCTATTTTTGCTTTTTGTATCTAGTCTAATTGGACAGGTAAATGAGCAGATAGAAGCTTATCGTAACGACCCTTATGGCGATATTCAGTTTAGAAGAGAGGGGATAATGGATGGAAACCTTGTCAGAACTCTTTTCTATAATAATGGTGAAGTAGCACAATGGCCCTTCGATCCTTCTGGTGAGTGGCTTAAAGGTTCAGGCCACGGCTATCTTGATGGTGTTTCCGTGCTAATTGCATCCGAAATTACAACAGATGCAGGTATTGCTCACCCATTACAGACCTCCTATCGTGAGTGGATGGATAGAGATCCTATTGATGGGACTATTTGGGGATTGGAACCAGTACCTGGATATACGAGAGTTGCACCACTTGATAATGGTACGTCTAATGAGGATCCAGCAATTAGTACTAAGTCAACTTCGTGGCCTTTAGAGTGGCCTGATGCTCTTGGTATTGATGAAACCTGGAATGGTTATTGGTATGGATATTTTGGTAAAGGTGTTAAAAATGCTGACTTTGAAACATTCTTTGTTATGGATGATTCAAAAGATGGTGAGTGGTCACGCCCCCCATACAATTATCAACCAATTGCTAGTGATTCTGAAAGAAAAGGACTAGGAATACGCGTTGAAACTAGAGGTTTCCAATGGTCGCATGTTCTTGCTGAAGATATTATTTTCTGGCATTACGATATTGTGAATCTTTCCGATGCGGATTACGAAAAAACTTATTTCGGTTTTTATACAGATACTGGTGTTGGTGGTAGTGATGATAATGCAGACGATAATGCTTCTTACGATACTGTTCTCGATTTGTGTTATGCTTTTGATGATGACGGATATGGCGCCCCAGGTAGATGGAAAACTGGCTATATGGGTTATGCATATTTAGAGAGTCCTGGTAATTCATTTGATGGGCTTGATAATGATGCCGATGGTATGACTGATGAGAGTAGAGCTGATGGCATTGATAATGATAATGATTGGATTCCCTTTTTAGATTTAAATGATAATGGTGTTTGGGATCCTGAAGAAAATGAACCACTTAATAATGATGTTGGTTTAGATGGAATTGGTCCTTTTGACGGGCAGTATGTTAGCCGCGATGAAGGAGAAGGGGATGGTATTCCAACAGATGGAGAGCCAAACTTTGATAAAACCGATAAAGATGAATCTGATCAAATTGGATTAACAAGTTTATCAATTTACCGTCTTGGTGATGGTGGAACTGGTGGCGGTTGGCCAAAAGATGATGAGTCAATGTGGTTGAAAATGTCATCTGCAGTTTTTGATACTGCGTTGCAAAGGGCAAATATTAGTATGGTTTTTGCTTCTGGTGCTTTTCCATTAAAACTAAATGGTCGTGATAGATTCTCAATGGCTCTTCTTTTTGGTGAGGATTTTGATGATTTAATTTTTAACAAAGAAACAGTTCAGCAGATTTATAATGCTAACTATAACTTCTCAAAACCTCCTGATAAGCCAACTTTAACAGCAGTTCCTGGTGATAAAAAAGTATTTCTTTATTGGGATAGCAAAGCGGAAGAATCTAGAGACCCATTTTTAGGTTTTGAAAATGATGATCCTACACAAGGATATAAAAAAGATTTTGAAGGCTATTTGGTTTATAGAAGTCAAGAACCAGAATTTAATGATATTAAAGTTATCACAGATATGAATGGTAATGCTAAATATTCAAGCCCTATCGCTCAGTTCGATTTAATTGCTGGTATTTGAGGACCCGATCCAGTTGGAATAAACGGTGCTAGTTTTAACCGTGGAAGTGACAATGGATTACAACATTCCTACATTGATACAACAGTTAAAAATGGTGTAAGATACTATTACGCTTTGGTTTCTTATGATATGGGTGATCCAGAATTTGGTACTAAAGGATTACAACCAACGGAATGTTCAAAAATTATAACTGAAGATTTCTCGGGAAATATAGTATTCTTAGACATTAACACAGCTGTTCTTACGCCTAATGCTTCAGCTGCTGGGTATAAACCATCACAAATAGATGGTGACTTAACTAGAGTAGATGAAGGTATTGGAACAGGGCATTTAAATGTTGTTGTTCTTAATGAGGATGAAATTGCAGATGGAGCCTCATATAAAGTTGAGTTTAATTCAGAAGGAGAAATACCAGATTATAATACTGCTTCATACAAATTAATTAAAACTCTTGGTAGTGAAATTGATACAATATTCTCAGATGCTACTGCTTTTGGTTCTAGTGCATTTACGCAACCTTTTGATGGGTTAGTATTCAGCGTTATAAATGATACTTCAGTGAACGTTATAAGAGCTGAGACTGATTGGTTAGTTGGTAATAGTAATTTTATTACAGAGGTTCGTGCAGATGATTCATCACCTGCAAAAAATGTTGCTTATCCTTCTAATTACGAACTAAGATTTGATGATAATTTCGTTTACACTACACCATTTTTTGATATTGATGTTAACTTCTCAGTAATAAATACAACACGTGGTGATACTGTTGATGCTGAAGTATATGATAGGCAGGATGTTGGTGAACCAGGACATGGAGAATTAAGTTTTGGTGATGAAATAATAATTCTCGAAGATTTAAGTACTAGTTACAAAATTACTTGGAATCTTCTTTGGGAATATACAACGGGTCCAAATATTCCTCCTATTCTTCCAGTATCAGGCGATATTTATCAGATTAAAACAACTAAGCAATTTATCCAAGATGATTATTTCCAATTTTCAACTGTAGCTGCTTCTATTGATAATGACTTGATGAAAAATAGTCTTGAAAAAATATCAGTAGTGCCAAATCCATATATTGCTGCTGCTGCTTGGGAGCGAAGAAACTTGAACCAAACTGGTCGTGGTGAAAGGAAAATTAGCTTCATCAATCTTCCTGCAGAATGTACTGTAAAGATCTACACAATAGTTGGAGATTTAGTTAAGACATTAGATAAAGATTTTTCAGCAACAGATGGCTCTTTAACTTGGAACCTAGTTTCTGAAGATGGAATGGATGTCGCGAGTGGACTCTATATTTATCATGTGGAAACTCCAGATGGTGAAGAATATATTAACAAATTTGCATTAATCAAATAAGGATGTTAGAAATGAATAGGATGATAATAAATATTTTGCTCGTTTTTATCTTTACTGCTTTTAGCATTAATGCGCAAGATGTTGATAATGTTTCTAAAAGAGGAACTACTGCTGCACAATTTCTAAAAGTAAGTCAAGGTGCTAGAGCAACCGCTATGGGAAGTGCATTTGTCGCAGTATCTGATGATGCATCTTCCATGTTTTGGAATGTTGCTGGCATTGCTCGACAAAAAAACAACTCTGTTGTTTTTGACCACACACAGTGGATTGCCGATTTAGGATATAATTTTATAGCTGGTTCTTTTAATCTCGGTGATTTTGGTACAATAGGTATGAGTTTTACTGGTTCAAATTATGGCGAAATGAAAGTTACTACAATTGATGAACCAAACGGAACAGGTGCTGTTTTTGGTGTTAATGATGCTTCATTTAGTCTTGCTTGGGCTATTAACTTAACACAAGAATTCTCAATTGGTCTTAGTCCAAAAGTTATTTCACAATCAATCTGGAATACTTCTGGTACTTCGTTTGCCATGGATATGGGTATTCTATACGATACACCTTTAGATGGTTTAACAATTGGTATGTCTATTACTAACCTTGGTACAAAGTTACAACTCACTGGCACAAGCAATGTTGTTCTTATCGATCAAGATTCAGAAACAACCGGAAACAATGACAGAATTCCTGGTGAATACTCAACCGGTGCTTGGTCATTACCTCTTACCTATGTTCTTGGTCTTTCATATAGTGTTGTCAATACAGGGATGCACAAATTTATTGTTGATGTTGATGCAAGACATCCGAACGATAACTATGAAAGTGTGAATGTCGGTGGCGAGTATGTATTTAACGATGTTATTGCTTTGCGCGGTGGTTATAAGTCTTTGTTTCTTGATGATTCTCAAGAATCATTTGCTCTTGGTGCAGGGTTTAAACAAAAAATACTAGGTAATGTAGCGTTTTATATTGACTATGCTTATCAAGATTTTGGAATTCTAGCATCAGTTCATAAAATCTCTGTTGGTATTGAATTCTAGGATACCTTATGAGGATAGTGAAAATAGCACCAGTAATATGTTTTTTGTTTGGAATGTTATTTACTATTCAAGGTAAAGAATATAAGGGAGCAGAATATAGAACCCATGATTCTTTTCTTTATGGAAGATTTGAAGTAAATATGAAACCAGCAAACAGAGTTGGTGTAATTTCTTCGTTTTTTACATATCACGAAATATCTAGTACTGCTGAATGGAATGAAATTGATATTGAAAATATCGGTCGCTATGACGATATGATTCAATTTAATACAATTACTAGCAGACAAATTAATCACGAACGTAATGAAACTATTTCATTCAATCAATATGATGCTTTTCACACATACGCTTTTGAATGGACTCCAGATTATATAGCTTGGTTTATTGATGACGAAGAAGTTTACCGTCAAACGGGTGAGCATGTTCAAACAGTTAATAGAGCTCAAAAAATTATGATGAACATTTGGAACCCAGAATACGAAAATTGGGTTGGTGATTGGAATGATTATTCTCTTCCAACTTTTTCACAATACGATTGGGTTAGTTACTCAACACACACTCCAGGAAGTGGTGATAACGGAACAGATAATAATTTTACATCTCAATGGCTGGATGATTTTGATAGTTACGATGCAACCAGATGGGGTAAAGCAACACATACTTGGCAAGGAAATAAGTGTGACTTTATGACAGAGAATGCTGTAATTAAAGATGGAAAATTAATCCTATGTTTAACTGATGCTACAAACCTTGGATATCAAGATGTTGCAAAGCCTTTGTTGGTTTGGGCAAAAGCATTTTCTAATGGAAATATTGAACTGAAGTTTTCTGAAGAACTAGATGTTTCTACTGCAGAATCAGTTTCAAATTATAATATTTCTGGAGTTACTGTACTATCCGCAACATTATCAAACGATTTAACTATGGTTATGCTTAGTACAGAATCATACAACCCATCTGTGTTAGTAAATATAATTGTTTTAAATGTAACTGATATTTGGGGCAATACAATTACCGCCGCTGCTAAAACAATTATTACAACAGTTTATCCAGAGTTTCCTATATCTATCAATATTGGTGGCAATGCTGCATTAGGATATTTGGCAGACCAAGAGTGGGATGAATCACTACTTTATGGATACTTAGATAGTGGCGAAGGTGTTTGGCCTTCAAATACACCGATAGCCAATACCGACGAAGATATTATATATACAACGGATGGTAAAGGAACAAAAAAATATTTAATCAAAGTTCCAAACCAACAATACGATGTAACATTAATGTTTGCTGAAAAATATTTTGCTGAATCTGACAAAAGAATTTTTGATATAAAAATTGAAAATGATCAAATAGCTGAAAATTTTGAAATTTATCCAGTTGCAGGAAAAAACACAGCATATAACATTACAAGTACAATTACAGTTGAAGATGAGCTTCTTGAAATTTATTTATCACCACAAATAGACCAAGTTGTATTGAGTGGAATTAAAGTAAATCCAAATCCTACCTCAGTTGGTTCAAATGGAACTCAATTAAATAAATTTGAGCTTTATCAAAATTATCCAAATCCATTTAATCCTTCAACTGAAATTGGATATAGACTGCAAAGTAGAAGTAACGTAAAACTAAAAATATATGATATACTCGGGAATGAAATTGCAACACTTGTAAATCAAACCGTAGAAACTGGTAATCACAGAGTAAGTTTTGACCAAAGTAGTATTGGTTCTGAGATGGTTAGCGGTGTTTATTTTTATCAGCTTCAAACAGAAAATTTTATTGACACAAAAAAAATGTTACTATTAAAATAAAGTGGGGAAAATGAAATTAATTGCACCTATCATATTGTTGTTACTGGCACTATTTAGTATTTCTTCGGCTCAATTAAAGTCTATTGAGGGAAACGAAACTAAAATAGAAGAGTTAATTTCTAAAATGACACTTGAGGAAAAAGTCGGGCAAATGACTCAAGTTGCACTTCAAGTTATTACTAAAGAAGGAAAAGAGAGAGTTCAAATTGAGCCAGTTCACCTGGATCTTGAAAAAGTTCGAGAACTTATTCTAAAATATAAAATTGGATCATTTCTAAATACTGGACAAGCAGCAAATTCTCTTGAGAAATGGCATGAAATAATTACTCAACTTCAAGACATTACATTAAAAGAAAGCAGATTAAAAATTCCAATTATTTATGGTATTGATGCAATTCACGGAGCAACATATACTTTAGGTTCAACATTGTTTCCACAAAGTTTTGCAATTGCGGCTTCTCGAAATCGTGAACTAGTAAGAAAATCTGCAGAAATTACTGCTCTTGAAACGCGAGCTTCAGGCATACCTTGGAATTTCAATCCTGTTCTAGGTTTAGGTCGGGAACCTTATTGGCCTAGATTTTGGGAAACATTTGGCGAAGATTCATACTTGGCATCTGAATTAGGATATGAGTATGCAAAAGGGATGCAGGGAGAAGATCTTTCAAATCCTACTTCTGTAGTTGCATGCTTAAAACATTATATCGGCTATAGCGTCCCTAATAATGGATTAGACAGAACTCCAAGCTGGATTCCCGATAGAGCATTAAGAGATTTATTTTTACCACCTTTTGCAAAAGCAGTTGAAGCAGGTGCTTTAACAGTAATGGTTAACTCTGCGGAATTAAACGGAATTCCTGTTCACTCAAGTTATTATTTAATGACAAAAATATTAAAGGAAGAATTAGGTTTTCAAGGTTTTATAGTATCCGATTGGTTAGATGTAAAAAGGTTGCACTCTAGAGATGGAATCGCTGAAACTCCGAAAGAAGCTGTGAAACTAGCAGTTTTAGCTGGACTTGATATGAGCATGGTTCCTTTGGATGTTAGTTTTGCAGTTCTTCTTATAGAATTAGTAGAGGAAGGCGTAGTTCCAATTTTAAGAATTGACGATGCCGTAAGAAGAATTTTAAGAGTAAAATTTGCATTAAATTTGTTCGAAAAACCTTATCCTGATAGAAGTTTAGTAAGTCAATTTGCAACTAAAGAATCTGCTGAAGTAAGTAGAATTGCTGCACAAGAATCAATCACTTTGTTAAAAAATGAAAACTCAATATTGCCATTAAAAATAGTTTCTAAAATTTTATTAACTGGTCCTACAGCAAATAAATTAATGTATCTTAATGGTGGTTGGTCATATGTTTGGCAAGGAAATAACGAAGAACTATATCCTAATGAAAAACACACTTTTTACGAAGCATTACAAAGTGGTTTTGGTAAAGAGAATGTAAATTATATTGAAGGAGTTAAAACAAGTGAAGTGATTGATATTGAATCAGTTGTTGAAGCTGCAAAAGATGTTGATTACATAATTGCAAGTTTAGGTGAAGAACCATATTGTGAAACTCCCGGAAACATTTTTGATCTTACTCTTGACGAGGCTCAATTAAAACTTGTTGAGGAATTATCTAAAACTGGAAAACCTATAATTCTGGTTTTATTTGAGGGGAGACCTCGTGTTATAAATAAAATTGTTGATAAAGTTGATGCAATAGTAATGGGGTATCTTCCAGGTTCCGAAGGTGCTGATGCAATGGTGGATATTCTATTAGGTAAAGTAAATCCATCTGGGAAGTTACCATTCACTTATCCAAGATTTCCTGGTGGAAATACAACTTACGATCACAAGCCAATTGAAGAATCTGAAGATGTTCACTATACACCACAATGGCCATTCGGTTTTGGTTTGAGTTATACTACTTTTGAATATTCTAACCTAACCCTCAGTGATGCAAAATCGATTAATGATAAGCTTACAGTTTCAGTTACAGTTAAGAATGCAGGAAAAGTTACTGGTAAAGAAAGTGTGGAATTATATATAACAGATTTGTTTGGAACTGTTTCCCGCCCATCAAAACTACTAAAAGGATTTGATAAAATTGAATTAATACCAGGTGAGTCAAAACAAGTTGAATTTTTAATTACTCCAGAACATTTCTCATTCCATAATAGAAAAAATCAAAAAGTCGTTGAACCTGGTGATTTTATTATAACAATTGGAAATCTGAAAAAGAAAATTAATCTAAAATAATTAGCTTGAATTTTAATAATCTAATAAAGAACTATAGAAAAGTGTATGAAATATTTGAACTTAAAAAGAATTTTAATACTTCTGTTAGTGGTTGTTTTTATGACATCAGAAAATAATATTATAGCTCAGCAGAGCAATTCAATCAAATTGAAAGTTGAAAAAATACTAGATCAACTTTCTTTAGATGAAAAAATATCAATGTTGCATGGCAATTCTAAGTTTACGATTTCTGGTGTTAAACGATTAGGAATTCCAGAGTGGAAAATGTCTGACGGGCCTCATGGTGTTCGAGAAGAAATTAATAGACACAATTGGGAGCCGGTTGGACTAGATGACGATTTTGCAACCTATCTTCCAGTTGGGACAGCACTTTCAGCAACATGGAATCCTGAGCTTGCATATAAATTTGGAAGTGTTTTGGGTAGGGAAGCACGTGCAAGAAACAAAGATATAATTCTTGGACCTGGAATAAATATTCACCGTACACCATTGTGCGGTCGTAATTTTGAGTATATGTCTGAAGACCCTTATTTAATAAGAAAATTAGTCGTCCCATATATAAATGGTGTGCAAGATCAGGATGTTGCTGCTTGTGTAAAACATTTCGCTGCTAATAATCAAGAGTATGAACGTTTTAGAGTAAATGCTGAAATTGATGAGAGGACTTTAAGAGAAATTTATTTGCCAGGATTTAAAGCTGCTTTTACAGAAGCAAAAGCTTTAACTGCAATGACTGCTTACAATAAATTCAGAGGAAAATGGTGCAGTGAAAATGATTATTTGTTGAATGAAATATTAAGACAAGAATGGAAGTGGGACGGAGTTGTAATATCTGACTGGAACGGAACACATTCAACAATTGATGCTGCAAATGCTGGTCTTGATATTGAAATGGGAACAGAAAAAGATTATGATGATTACTATTTCGCTGATGCATTGAAAGAAGCAGTGGAAAATGGTGATTTGGCTATTGAAACGATAAATGCTAAAGTAAGAAGAATTCTTACAGTCATGCACCAAACAAAAGTTTTTGATTCTTCTCGTTCAAAAGGCGAATTTATTTCAGAAAGGAATTTTGAAGTTGCAAAAGAAGTTGCTGAAGAAGCAGTTGTTCTTCTGAAAAATGAAAATACCATTTTACCTCTTGATTTAAGCAAGATAAAATCACTTGCTGTGATAGGAGAAAATGCAACTAGAAAGCATGCCATTGGTGGTGGAAGTTCGGGCATCAAAGCTAAGTATGAAATAACGCCACTAGAAGGTTTACAAAATAAACTTGGGGATAAAGTTAAAATAAATTTTGCAGAAGGTTATAAATCCAGCACAAAATTTGATTGGTCAAAAGGGAGAGTTGACACTTCTGATGAAAACTTTAGTTACAGAAAAAATTTGCGAAATGAAGCTGTTGGTGTTGCAGCCGAATCTGATTATGTGATTTTGTTCATGGGGCTTAATCATGATTACGACATGGAAAGTGTTGACCGAACAGAAATGATTTTGCCTTACCAGCAAGATGAATTGGTAAAGGAAATACTAAAAGCAAATAAAAATGTTATTGTAGTTTTAATTGGTGGATTAGCTTTAGATCTTAGAGAATGGGTAAATGAAGTTCCTGCAATATTGCAAGGGTGGTACGCAGGTTCAGAAGCCGGAAATGTTTTTGCAGATATTCTTTTGGGAGATGTTAATCCTTCAGGCAAGCTTCCTTTTACATTTCCTAAAAAATTGGAGGATTCACCCGCATATAAATTTGGAGACATTCCTGGTAATGGACTTGAAGTTGAATACAAAGAAGGAATTTTTGTTGGTTATAGATATTTTGATAGCTACAATGTGGTACCACAATTTGCTTTTGGACATGGTTTATCATACACAACTTTTAACTATTCAAAAGTTGAACTCAGTAAAAACATTCTAAATAAAAGTAAGACTGTAGATGTTTTTGTTACTATTGAAAACACTGGTAAAGTTGCAGGTAGTGAAGTTATTCAACTCTACATTGAAGATGTAGTTTCTTCCGTTGAACGACCTAAGAAAGAATTAAAAGGATTTGAAAAAATTTACTTGAAATCTGGGGAAACTAAGGAAGTAAAGTTTCAAATTGATGAAAGTATATTGTCATTTTATGATGTTGAATCAAAAAATTTCAAAGCAGAACCTGGACAATTTAAAATTCATATCGGTAGTGCCTCAGATGATATAAGGCTCACTACAGAGTTTGAATTATCAAAAGAAAATTAATATATTAAAAAAGGATTATTGAATGGCACAGTTGGATCAGAAATTATCAGTAAAAGAAAAGGTTGGTTATGGCCTTGGAGATTTTGCAGCCAATATAGTTTTTCAAACAGTTATGATTTTCCTAATGTATTTTTATACCGATATTTTTGGAATTCCAGCTGCAGCAGTTGGAACACTATTTTTGTTGTCACGGATTTGGGATGCAGTAAATGATCCTTTAATGGGAGCAGTTGCTGATAGAACAAAATCGAAATATGGAAGATTCAGACCATGGGTTAAATGGACAGCAATACCATTTGGTATTATGGCTGTTCTTATGTTTACAACTCCTGATTTCAGTACTAGTGGAAAAATCGTTTATGCATATGTTACTTACATTTTAATGATGATGATTTACACAGCTAATAATATTCCTTACGGAGCTCTATCTGGAGTAATGACATCAGATTCTGTAGAGCGAACAAGTCTCAATTCATACAGATTTGTACTTGGTCAAAGTGCGGCATTATTGGTTCAAGGGGCAACTCTTCCACTGATTGCATTTTTTGGTATGGGTGATAAAGCTTTAGGTTATCAGCTAACTATGGCTCTATTTGCTCTTATTGCTATCGGAATGTTCTACGTTACATTCTACACAACAAAAGAAAGAATTTTGCCTGTTCAGACAGAAGCAACACCTATTAAAGAAGATTTAAAAGATTTACTAAATAACCGACCTTGGGCAATTTTATTTGTTATGGGGTTAGTTACCTTTATTTTTCTATCCCTTAGAATTGCAGTTGGACTCTATTATTTCAAATATTATGTTGGAGATGAAAACCTGTTCTCAGTGTTTGCTGTTCTTGGAACACTCGGACTAATAGCAGGAATACCATTATCAAAACCACTTACAAAGAAATTTGGAAAAAGAAATACATATATAGCAAGTAACGCATTATCAGGTCTTGCTGTGCTTGCATTATTTTTTCCTTCTGCAGATCAATATATAGTTGTGTATATAATTTCAGCTCTTGTTGGATTCTTAAATGGTCCTGGCGTTCCAATTCTATGGGCAATGTATGCCGATACTGCTGATTATGCCGAATGGAAATTTGGTAGAAGAGCAACCGGAATTGTTTTTTCTGCAGCGACTTTTGGGCAGAAATTTGGATGGGGAATTGGTGGCGCAATTACAGGTTGGCTATTAGCTATATTTAATTATGTGCCAAACGCAGTACAATCACCTGAAGCCATACTTGGAATTAAATTAATGCTAAGTATAATTCCAGGTGTATTGATGATTTTATCAGTTGGATTATTATTCTTCTACACATTAACCGAACCATTTATGGAAAAAGTTCAAGCAGATCTTGCAGAAAGGAGAAAAGGTGATGAAGCTACAACTTAATTATTTCGTTTCGTTATTACTAATTGTTGCTTTTTCATTTGGATGTTCAACTAAGGATTCAGAAGTTGAAATAAAAGAATCAACAATTGATTTATTAAGTAATGAATATCCAGGTTGGGCAATTGCTTACTCTGGTTATCGCAATGGAGATGATCCACGAAGTAAGATATTTCCAACTCAAGAAGAAGTTTTAGAAGATCTAAAAATTTTGGAAAAGAACTGGAAAATTATCAGAACCTATGGTGCTGACCAACACCTTGTTGATGTTCTCGAAGTTATCTCAAGAGAAAATATTAATCTCAAAGTTATGTTAGGAATATGGCTAGATGGCGAACCTAAATATATTGAAGATAATTTAAATCAACTAGAACTTGGGATTGAATTAGCAAATAAATATAAAGAAATAGTAATAGCAATAAATGTTGGAAATGAATCACAAGTATATTGGAGTGACCATAAAGTTCCCCAAGAACAATTAATTACCTACATCAAAGAAGTACAAGTAAAAACTACAGTGCCTGTAACTACAGCTGATACATGGGATTATTGGGCTGATTTGGAAAAAAGTCAAAAAGTAATTGATGCTGTTGATTTCATTGCGACTCATATTTATCCAGTTTGGGGAAGAATAGATATCGATAGAGGAATGGAGGTTACACTACATACATATGATAGTTTAAAAACTGAAATTCCTAATAAGAAAATTATTATTACTGAAGCTGGTTGGCCAACATATACTGAAGGTGATCTTCATGCTCCAAAGGCTGGAGATGAAGTAAAACAAAACATTTATTTTAATGAATTAATGAAATGGTCTGAAGCAAATAATGTTATAGTATTTAATTTTGCATCGTTTGATGAATCTTGGAAAGGAACTGGAACAGAAGGGCACTGGGGAATATTTTCAGAAAATAGAAAAGCAAAATTGGTTATGAAAAACTTATATCCAGAACTAGTTTCTGATGAACCAACTTCACCAGAGTATAAATAAAAATTCAATTGCAGTATAGCATATTTACATTAAGCTATGTCAAATTTTCTTAGCAACTTTAATTGGAATAAATAGATGAAAAATATTTTTGGAACTTTAATTTTAACACTATTAGTTTTTGGATGTGCCATGGAGAATAAAAATGAAACTGTGAATGAAGAATTTATCACCAAAGGCAAGGAAGTAGTGATATACACAACTGCTGAAAATTCAGATTTTAGATTAACTATGACTAGCTCAAAATACTTTGAACCAGCTGAGCAACCTTTGGAATCTGAAGTATCGGTTTTTGTTAATCCAAACAAAACATTTCAAACATTTTTAGGAATTGGTGGTGCTATCACAGATGCATCAGCAGAAGTATTTGCAGAATTACCTATTGAAAAACAAGATGAATTTTTGAAAGCTTATTATGATATAGACGAAGGTATTGGTTATACACTAGCTCGAACTTCAATACATAGTTGTGATTTCAGCAGTGGTAGCTTTACATATGTAAGTGATGAAGATAAAGAATTAAAAACCTTCAAAATTGATCATGATAAAAAGTATCGTTTACCGTTGATTAAAAAGGCAATTCTAGCAGCTGGAGGAAATCTTCCCCTTTATGCAAGCCCATGGAGTCCACCAGAATTTATGAAAAGCAATAATGATATGTTACACGGTGGTAAATTATTACCAGAGTTTTATGAATCATGGGCATTATATTATACTAAGTTTATTAAGGAATATGAAAAAGAAGGAATCCCAATTTGGGGTATTACAGTACAGAATGAACCTATGGCAACACAAATCTGGGAATCTTGTATTTATACTGCTGTTGAAGAAAGAGATTTCTTAAAAAATTATCTTGGTCCAACAATGGAACGAGAAGGTTTTGGAGATAAAAAGATTGTAGTCTGGGATCACAATAGAGATTTAATAGTAAATCGTGCAAATACAATATTTGATGATCCTGAAGCCTCCAAATATGCTTGGGGAATTGGGTTTCATTGGTATGAATCATGGGCCGGTGGCGAAGAGATGTATAATAGTATCGGCAATGTTCACGAATCTTATCCTGATAAACATTTACTTTTTACTGAAGGATGTGCCGAAAGTTTTAGACCTGGTGGATATCAAACATGGAAAAATGCAGAACGATATGGTAGATCAATGATTAACGATTTTAATAATGGAACCGTTGGTTGGACAGATTGGAATATTTTATTAGATGAAAATGGTGGTCCAAATCATGTAGGCAATTTTTGTTTTGCTCCAGTGCATGCAGATACTAAAACTGGCGAATTGATTTACACACCGTCATATTTCTATATTGGTCATTTCTCAAAATTTATTCGTCCAAATGCAAAAAGAGTAAGTACCGTAAGCAGCAGAAGTCATTTGCTAAGTACATCTTTCATTAATGAAGATGGAAAAATGGTTACAGTTATTATGAATCAGTCTGACTTAGAGATTAAGTATAAATTATATATTGGTCAAAATGCTATTGAACAATTGAGTTTACCTCATTCAGTTCAAACCCTTGTTTATTAAAATTAAAATATTATTTAGGATTTTATATGAAATATAATAACTACATAAAAGGAAGCCCAAAGGTTTCTGAAATTGGGTTTGGTGCATGGCAATTAGGCAAAAGTTCTGATTGGGAAACAATGTCGGATAAGGAAGCCACTATATTGGTTCACAAAGCTTTAGACTTAGGTGTTAATTATTTTGATACAGCACCTAATTATGGTTATGGTACTAGTGAAGATAGACTAGGCCTAGCTCTAAACGATGTTGATAGAAGCAAAATAGTAATCAACACTAAGTTTGGACACGATGAGACTGGAAAGACAAATTTTGAAGCTAATAATATTAGAAGATCTTTAGAAGGTAGTCTCAAAAGGTTGAAAACTGATTATGTTGACTCACTTATAATCCACAATCCTCCTTTTAGTTATCTTGATGGCAATAACAATTCGCATTATGAAATTCTTGATCGTTTGAAGGAAGAAGGCAAAATTAAGGCGTATGGTGCCTCTTTGGATACTTATGAAGAGATGCGGAAATTTATAAGCACAACTAATGGTGAAGTTATTGAAGCATTTTTCAATATCATTCATCAGGATGCTGGAAAAGCTTTTAATCTTGCAAAAGAAAAGGGTGTTAGTATTGTTGCAAAAATTCCACTTGATTCAGGTTGGTTGTCTGGGAAATATAATACCGAAAGTACATTTAATGATATAAGAAAACGGTGGTCGGCTGAGGATATTAAAACTAGAGCATTGTTGGTTAATAAAATTAAAAGATTGTTAAATGATGAAAACGATATAGCTAAAACTGCAATCTCATTCTGTTTAGCTTATGATGCTGTTTCAACTGTTATACCAGGCAATAAAAATATAGAACAATTAATTCAAAATGTAGATAGCACGACAAAACCAATTTCGAAAATACTTCTAAATCTCCTTGAGAGATTATACATTCAGGAAATTGAGAAACTTAAAATTCCTTGGTAAATAATTTTTAAAATTAAATTTTGTTAAAATGGTGGAGAGTAATGTGAAAATTCTTGGCAATAAAAATAATATTTTTAGTTTGATTCTATTTGTAATGATGGTAGTTATAATGTTTGGATGTAATTCAGATGACAATAACATGAAGAATATTCAAAACGGTAAATATAATAGTATCCAACAAAGTGAAGGTGATTTGTTAAATGGAGTTTCAAGAGCTATTTGTTACTCAGGCTTTAGAACAGGACAACATCCAGATAGAGGTGAAGGAGCAGTGAATCCATCTTATGAAGAAACCCTTGAGGATTTGCAAATCTTAGCTCGTAATTCAAATTTTTCATTGATTCGGTTGTATGATTCAGGAGAAAATTCTCAATTAGTTTTGAAAGTGATTGATGAAAACAATATCGATATTAAAGTTATGCTTGGCATTTGGCTTAAAGCTGAATTTAGCAATCACGAAAAATGTTGGTGGTTGAATGAACCCATACCTGCGGAAGTGCTTCAAGAAAACACAGAAAGGAACATTAATGAAATTGAAACTGGGATTAAATTAGCAAAAAAATATTCTACAATAATCGCTTCGGTTGCAGTTGGTAATGAAGCACTTGTTGAATGGAACGACCATATGGTAGAAGTTGAAACAGTAATCGCTTATGTGAACAAAGTAAAGAAAGAAATTGGACAACCTGTTAC